>USGC01000027.1 GCA_900554095.1 uncultured bacterium | reverse complement strand
CCTGTATCAGTGAATTACAATGAAATTCTGGACAAACTAAACATGAAATTAGAATACAAGTTTAACCCGGAAAAGTAAAATTTTTGTGCTAGAATTTTTTTATGAAAGACTATGACTTTTATATTGTACCAACGCCCATTGGAAATCTTGGCGACATAACTTTAAGAGCGATTGAAGTTTTAAAAACTGTCGACCTTATCGCAGCAGAAGACATGCGTGTTACGCAAAAACTTTTGAATCATTATGATATTAAAACAAAATGTATTTCATACCACAAATTCAATGAAAAAGAACGCGTGGCACAATTTTTAAGCCATCTTCAAGCAGGGAAAACAATGGCAATAGTATCAGATGCAGGCACACCCTTAATCTGCGACCCCGGCTCAATTCTTGTTGAGGAATTGAAGAAAAACAATATAAGAGTTACATCATTGCCGGGAGCCAATGCAATAGCAACGTTTCTTTCACAGGTGCCCCGCGAGACTGAAGATTTCTACTTTGCAGGCTTTTTGCCAAAAACAAAATCTCAAATTGAAAAAATTTTAACAAAGTACAAATCAACAAACATTGTTTTCTATGAATCTCCGAACAGGCTTCTTGCAACGCTTGAGACAATTAAACAAGTTCGCAGCAACCCAAAAACAGCTGTAGGTAGAGAACTTACAAAAGTTTTTGAAGAAATAATTATTGATACGGCAGAAAATATCATTAAGCATTTTAGCGAAAACATGCTCAAAGGCGAAATCGTTGCAATGGTATACACAGACAATGTTTCAGACGACAATATTGACATCAGCGAAAAAATTAAAATATTAAAGAAAAAAAATTTTACAGCCAAAGATATTTCAACTATATTATCAGAGCTTTACAACGTGAGCAAAAACGACGTGTACAAGCAAGTTACAGACATATAAACAAATGTTTCGTATATAAATATTAAGTTTTTTACTTTTTAAAATTTATGATATAATATTTATAGAATAGAAGAAGTGTTAAGGACCAATCTTTTTTGAAACCACACAATAAAATATATAAACTAATATTAACCCTTTCATTGATACTGGTATGTCCGTTATCGAGCTTTGGAGAAGATAATATATGGGGAGACAAAGGCGCGGATTACACAATGGAAGATGCGTCATCTTCGCCGGCAAATACGAGCGAAAAGCCTGCTGTTGCAAGAACCAACTCAAACGGTAAATATATTAAAAGTATTGAAGTGCACGGCACAAACGTAATTAACCCTGATACAGTCCTTACACAAATCAAATTGAAAAAAGGCGACCTTTATGACCGAAAAGTTGTTCAGGAAGATTTGAAAAACATTTATAACCTGGGCTTTTTCAGTGAAAAGATGCGCGCAATTCCGGTCAACAATCCTGACGGAACTATTACTTTAAAAATCATTCTTGAAGAAAATGCCCCTGTTACAGATTTTACAATAGAAGGCAATACAGTTGTTCCGACCGAAGAAATCCTTGCATTTTTAATTGACATGAAAGGCAAGCCGCAAAACATATCAGAACTTAATGAAGCAATTGCGAAAATTCAACAATGCTACGCGTCAAAAGGCTACATCCTTGCCCGGGTTGATTCAGTAACGGACGATCCTGACGGAACAATTAATATAACTTTAAAAGAAGGCACAATTAATAAAATACTGATTGCCGGCAACGAAAAAACAAAAGATTTTGTTGTTGAAAGAAACGTACTTTCAGAACCGGGAATGGTTTATAATGAAAACCTTCTAAAAGAAGATATTGTCAGATTGTATGCCTCACAAGCGTTCAAGGATGTAACACGCGAAATTACCCCCTGCCCGGACATTCCGGATGCTTACGATATCACAATTAACGTACAAGAACAAAGAACTGCTTCTGTATCAATTGGCGGCGGTCTTGACTCTGTAACAGGGGTTTTCGGGTCTGTCGGCATAGCAGATAACAACTTCCGCGGACGCGGTCAGAGAGTTTCATTAAACGGACTTGTTGGTTCCGGTGTAATCCTTAACGATGCTTCTATCAAACGCCGCATGAATATGCAAGTGGAATTGAGTTTCTTTGAACCGTATTTTTTCAACGCAGATACGTCCTTAATGAGTAAATTATTCTTCCGTGATTTCGGTTCATACCAGGTTCCTCTTGCAATTGAAAGAAGATTTGGCGGCGAAATGACAGTTGCGCACAGAATGTCAAAAGTAAATAAACATCTTACATCAACATTCTCTCTCGGCGTTGAACATATTGACGTAAGAGAAGGCGACTTTAACAAAATCGCAAGCCTATATCAAAAATATAATATTCCGATATCAGAACGTGCAAAACAACTTGACGGCGGGTTGTTCATGTCGTTAAGTCCGGCCTTAATCTACGATACCAGAGAGGGCGGAACCGTTACAAGAAAAGGTACATTAGCAAGCTTAAGATTTGATGAGGAACTCGGACTTCTTGATTTTGACAAAACCCACGGAAAACTCAGCGGATCTATCAAACAGTACATTCCGGTCGGTAAAAAATCATCACTTTCATTCATGGCAAAAGGCGGCGGTAAAATTCACGGCGACAATATGCCTGAAGTTATGATGTATAGACTTGGCGGCCCTTATACAATCCGCGGTTTCAAGATGAGCGGTGTAGGTACAGGCGATGCGTTCATTATGGGTTCAGTAGAATTTGCAACACCAATCCCGTTTTTGGATAGAACAAGACTTGCAAGAAAAGTCAAATTCCTTGATAACATAAGATTGACAGCATGGGTTGATGCAGGTAAAATATTTAACCCGACAGTTACAAACACAATATATGACAGACCGCTTCATGCAATATCAGCCGGTGTTGGTTTAAAACTGTATATTCCGGGAATGGGCCCTCTGTCAGTTGATTACGGTATTCCGTTCACCAACCCCGGCGACAACGGCAACCAAGGCGGATACTTCACATTCGGCGTAGGCGATTTATTGTATTAAAAATAAAATTACAGGAGGTAATATGAAATTTAAATTAGGAGCAATATTCTTATTCTTAGGTCTTTTAGTATGGAATACCCCCGCATTTGCAGGCGGTATAGGATACATTAACTACCAAAAAGTTCAGGAAAACTTCCCGTTTGCACAACAGGCGATTAAAGAAGTTGATGCAAAAGGACTTGAATTACAACAGTACATGGTAGATAAAGAAAAACAGTATAAAGCCCTTGACACACCATTAAAAAAACAAAACTTTGAAGATGCAACGGCAAAAGAATTCAACGCAAAACAAGAGGCATTTTTGAGATTAAAAACACAAAAAGAAGAACAAGTTTATAACAAAATTCAAGCCGCAACAAAACAGGTGCTTGTAGAACAAAAACTTGATGCTGTAATTGATTTCAGAGTAATCTTTGTAGGCGGCGTTGACATTTCTGATTTAGTTATCCAAAAATTAAAAAGCGGCAGCTTTTAGTATCTGAAAGGACAGTAATGAAATATTCCGATAATGGAGAACAGTATCACATCGGCTTGAAAGAAGGCGATGCTGGTAAATATGTAATTTTACCGGGAGACCCTAAACGCTGTGAAAAAATAGCAAAGTACTTTGATGACGCAAAATTAATAGCCGATAAAAGAGAATACACAACTTATACTGGCTACTTGAACGGTGAAAAGGTTTCCGTAACATCGACAGGCATAGGCGGGCCTTCTGCGTCGATTGCAATAGAAGAACTTGTAAAAGTCGGTGCACGGACGTTCATTCGTGTGGGAACCTGCGGCGGGATAGACATTGATGTAAAAGGCGGAGATATTGTAATTGCAACCGGTGCTGTCCGCATGGAAGGCACAACCCGTGAATACGCGCCAATTGAATATCCGGCGGTTGCAAATATCGATATTATAAATGCTCTTGCTAAAGCGGCAAAAACTTTAAACTACACTTCTCACATAGGCGTTGTCCAGTGCAAAGATTCGTTTTACGGACAGCATTCACCAGAAAAAATGCCTGTAAGCTACGAGCTTTTGAACAAATGGGAAGCCTTTAAACGTCTTGGCTGCCTTGCGTCTGAGATGGAATCTGCAGCACTTTTTATCTGCGCAAGTACATTGAAAGTCCGCGCCGGCTCAGTCTTTTTAACAGTAGCAAACCAGGAGCGCGAAAAGCAAGGGCTTGAAAATCCGGTCGTTCATGACACAGAAAAAGCCATCAAAACAGCCGTTGAAGCACTAAAAATTCTCATAGAAAACGACAAAAATCAGGAGTAAAAAATGTTTAATAAAAAAATGCAATATATTATAAAAACTTGTGCAAGTGATAATATGCAAGAACTCCAAAATTTATTGAATGAAATGTCAATGAATGGCTGGGAATTATACACTATGAACGAAGTTGAAACAGATGACGGTTTCAAATTTAATTGCATTTTTATGACAGAGGCCAAAGCTGAAAATGAAAATGTTTCTTCTGATATTATAAATATTTCGTCATTCAAAAGCCAAATGGAAAAAATGCTTTCTCCAAAACTTTCACCATATGAGAACTGCCTGGATATTCAATCAAAAATCCGCACTCAGCAGGCAAAAATTACTAAAATAAAAAAGGAACTTGAAAAAGAAGCCCCGGCGTCAGTCGGCCGCAAAAAACTGAATGACAAGATTTCAGCAAACCTGAAAGAACTCGAAGAATTAAAACAAAAACTTGCACAAGCAACATCACCGGATGTAATGTATTCAAAATTGTCAGAAGAAAAACTTTCAATACATTTAAGCTGCGAACTTCTTGATTCAGTAGGAACAGAATCTGATTTTGCAAGCGAAGCGCTCGTTGCCGAAACCGTAAAAGTCAGACTGAAATTAACAGAAGAACTCGGTTATGTAATACCCAAAATTCTATTTACAGACGATGAATCCTTAAATCCATATGAATTCTGCATAAAAATTCGCGCACAAGAAGTGTTTAAAGCACTTATTTATCCTAACTACCAGATGTTCTACGAGGACGAAATCCACTTTGATAAAAAGCCTAAAAACTCCATAACAGACACAGACCAAATCACAGGCCGCGATGTTATATGGATTGAAAAAACAAAAACTAAAGACTTCTGGGAAAAGGGCATTTCGGGCGCAGAATACATCGCAAAAGCTCTGGAATTTATCTCAATAAAATATGTTGATGATTTACTGGATTACAGTGAAGTGGAAAAATACATTGGTATAGTTAGCGAAAAAAACGATTTTCTGGTTGAAAATTTAATACCGGATTACATATCAATGTCAGACTTAAGATTTATATTAACAAGCCTAATCCGTGAAGAAGTATCCGTAAAAGATATAACTTATCTTTTTGAAAAAATGAACGACTACGCAGAAGATTCCGTGAAATCAGATCTTTTGAAAAAAATCCGCCTGGCAATTTCAAGGCGCATATGCAAAAATTACATTAATGCCGACGGAACAATTTCAGTATTTGAAATTACAGAAAAAACACTCAATGCAATCCTGCCAAGTTTTGAAGAAGGCGAGGACGATTTTGTAGTAAAAATAGACAGCGACACAGCAGAAAAATTAGCTGAAAAAATTTCAGAAAAAGCCCAAAAACTTGGTATTAATCATCCAAAACTTTTAGTACCGCTGGAGTGCAGACATCTTTTCTTTACACTGCTTTCAAACTATCTAAACAAAATAACAGTACTTTCACGTGAAGAAATTGGCTGCAATTATCCAATAGAAGTCATAGCCAATATATAGCAAAAAAATTTTTTCACGGTTTTTAAAAGAGCATGCGCATAACACAAATCAAAAACAAAATAAATTATAATCCTTCGTACAACCTTAATTTCGGAAGAAAACCTAAAAAGGAAGAAGAAGCAGATTTACAGCAGACATTGAAAGAAGGCTTTGAAGCTGCCGGAGTAAAAGAACGTTTCGTAATTACACATGGCTCAGTTTTTCCGGCTGCCCAAAGGGATACACACATAGGTTCTCCTTATGGAAAAGGCGCTGAAGAATATACAAAATTTTTGATGCTTTTAGGCTTTAACGGAGTGCAGCTTGGTCCAACCGGAAAGTTACAGCAAAAAAGTATTTCTCCATATGAAGCATTCGCGCTCAACGAAAATCCCCTATTTATCGATCTAAAACCGCTTACTGAAGAAGAATACGGTAATATTTTATCCAAAGATACTTATGAAGCCGTAACATCACCCCTTGAAACAACTGATGAAAATTACACTTTCACTGATTTTGATGAAGCAAAAAGAACTTATTATATTGCTTTGAACGAAGCTTACAAAAATTTCAAAATAAAATTATCAAAAAACCAGCCGCAAGCAATCAAACTCAACAAAGAATTTAACGAATATTTAGAAAAAAATAACCACAAGCAAAGAACAGAAGAAGAAGCCGTTTTCAAAATACTTTCCGCACTTCATGGAACAGAAGATTTCAGGAAGTGGGATAATGACACCGACGAATGGCTTATAACAGGATTACGGGACAATGATGCCAAAGCCAAAATTCGTTATAAAGATATCAAAGACACCTACAAAAACGCAATAGAAGAATATCAATTTGAACAATTTTTAACTACAAAACAAATTAAAGAAAACAAAGATTTTCGCGACAAATACGGATTTAAATATTCATCAGACATCTTGGTCGGGTGTTCACATTGTGATGAATGGCGTTATCGGAAAGCATTTTTAGATGATTATAGGATGGGAGCTTTTGAAGGAGATCCGGGTAAGCCTCATCAAATTTGGGATATTCCGGTTATAAATCCAAGAATGCTCTTTGCAGGAGATGAACTAAACCTGGGGGGACAATTTTTGCGCGAAAAATTTCAGCATGCCCTTGAGTTTTGTGAAACAACAAGAATAGACCACGCATTAGGATTAATAGACCCATATATTTACAAACCGTCTACAATTATATACGATTCAAACAACAAATTGATAAAAGATAAGCTGGAAGGTGCACACCTGGGGTATATAAACAGTAATGACGGCAAAAAGCTTGATGATTACGGAAGCTATCGTAATATTTTATCAAAAATTTTAATTCCGGTCATACAAGAAAACGGCTTAGATATTCACGATCCTATGTGGGAAGATATGGGACATGACACAGCTATCTTTAATGAAGTTTATAACAAACAGTACAACCTGCCTAAGATTATAACAAATTATCGTTTTGGAGAATTTGCGGGCACCGGACACTGGTACATTGTAGGTTCACACGATGACGTGCCGGCTCTACACATGCTTGATCAGGACGGCGGCTGGAGACGTAATGATAAAGCTTGGAATCCGCTCTTTTTAGCCGGATATCTACACCAAGATAACGAAACCCGCAGTCAGGAAAGCAAAGAATTCTGCGAAAAAATTTCAGATAAAAAGGCGGCAATAGATGAAAATACCGGAGAATTTCTTAAAAATGATAAAGGGGAAATTATTTATATAGATAAAAAAGGTCTTGAGCGCCAAGAAGCAGACAAAGAACGAGTAAAAGCAAAATTCGCAGAACTTTTCACAAAAAATAAAATACAAGTATCCTTTGCTGATTTACTAGGGATTACAGAAGACGATGTAGTATATAACATAGGCGGCTCAAAACGCGACATGAATTGGTATGAAAGAATTACCCCGGACTTCGTTGATAAATACTTTGAAAACTTATCCAGCGACAATCCGACAGCTCTTAACGTACCTGAAATACTTATAACAGCAGTTAAAGCCAATATTGATAAAAAACTAATTTCATACGCAAATTCGTTAGATAAAAATGACAAAGATAAAACAAATAAAGTTAATCAAAAACGCACTGAGCTTCATGAACAATATAAACCACTCTTAGAAAAGCTTGAACACTACAAAGAAATTTTTAAAGAAAAAGAATAAATTAAATTAATCATGAGGTTTATGATGATGAGCCTTAGCATTTCCGGCTTCATTACCAGCAATAGAGAGCGCAGCCGGTACAAAGCGCGAAATTATACTAGCAACAGGCGATTTTTCAGCCATAAGAGAAACTGCAAGGCACACGTCGTCCAAATGCGGAGCAAAATCAGTTACTTTAATTTTTCTTTCAACTTTTTCACCGTGAACCTTTTCATTTATCAAATTGGAAACCCTGTTTCCGGCAATAATTCCTGAACCGAGGCTTACGCCGCTTACAGCAACAGGGCAGAGAATTCTTAAAAATCTATTATTTTGTACGAATTCTGAAAAACTTTTTAATTTTAAATGCTTAGTATTTAACTGAGGGAGTTTTTCAAATTTTTTGTAAGCACGGGTTGGAAGCGCAACAAAAGAAAGTGGAATTGCAACATCGCCAAGCATTTGATTGACAGATTCTTTAATTTTGGCTTTTCTGTTCTTTTTATCGTCAAACAAAAATCCGCCGCATAATCCGCCCGCTACGGAACCCGCAGCCATTAAAATGATTTCACCCTCTTTAAAATCAAGTTCTTTATCGTTAGGTCTTTTCTTATTATGAATTTTAAAAATAGCCCAATCACGCGGGCGCTGAGAAAAAATCTTTTTAGGATTTAAGGAAAACCCCTGGCGCTTAGAAATTATTGCAAGCGCAGAAGCAACCCCTAGCAAAGTTGTTGCAAAAACTCCTAAACGAACTTTCAAATTATTTTTTTTGTGATTTAAATCAGCCTGATGAGGTTTTATAACTTGATGTTTATTTTTGTGGGTAAACTTGAGATTAGGATTAATATTTAAATTTTGAACAGGACTTATATCCATAATTTCGCACCTTCGTTTTCATCATAGCAAAAACATAAAAAGATTTTTTGTTGATAAAGACAAAGTAAATTTTAACAATTCTTAAATTAAAAAAAAAACTTGTAACAAAGTATTAAAATTTAAAATGAATATAGCAAGTTTTAAAATTCAGAGATATTATAAGAGATGTTCAAACATAAAAGAAAAACTGTTTTATGCAAGTAACCCCTAAAAACATATCAGATTTTAGTTATTCACAAAGGTTTGTAAAAGGAATTGCAAGCCGTTCAATTGTGCCGTTAATAATGCTTGAAGCGTTTGTTGAAGGGGGCAGAACCTACCAAGCATATAAGCGTGGTGGATTTGACGAAGCCAGAGAAAGAATTACAGAAGAAATGATAGCTGCGGCTTTCTGGTTCAGCGGAGTGGCCGGATTTAACAGACTAATCGACCTGTTTGTCGGTAAAAAAATGCTGAAACTTCCTGAAACAAACTTTGATGTTGCAAAAGACGCAGCGCATAATCCTTTACAAAATTATTTGAAAAAGTTTAACTTCAAAAACCTGGAAGAAGCAGAAAAGAAAATTGCTAAATTTAAATTTGGAAAAGCCATATCATCAATACTTTTGGCCAACGTACTTGTGGGCTTTGCGGTGCCAAAACTTAACCAGGCTATAACAAAAAAACTCCGCAAAAAACGCGAGCAAAATAAACAATCAAAACCGGAGACACAAACCCAGACAAACACAGCCCAAACCTATTCATTTGATAAATTTATCAATAACTCAAAAGACAAAAAACAGGTGCCGTTTGAAGGCGGCTCAACCCAGCTTCTGTTAGGGCTTGCAAACAGTTTTGAGAATGACGCAAGATACCAGCTTTTATCAACAGACGTCGGAATTGCAGGCGGACGTGCGATTTGCGCAAGAAACAATCACGAACGTACTGAGGTTTTATTCCGCGATATAACTTCAAGTTATTTTTATATGTTTAACATGCCTGTTATGGCAATGTTTCTAAACAGACTTCAAGATGGCAAAAAGACCCGCCTGGATCCTGTTGCTGCACAACAGGTAACCGATCATTTAAATGAAGTTTTGAAAGACAATCAAAACAAAATGTCAGTTGAAAAATTTAAAACAAAAGTCCTCGGAAACCGCTCAAACAAATACAAAATCTCGCCAACTCTTGACAGAGTATTACGAGAAAACGAAAATATAATATCTGTTGACGAGTTTAAAAACATCATCAAACAAGAATTTACAGGCGCTGAATTAACCAAATTGAACAAACTGGCTGAAGGCATGTCAAAACTTCAACCGGAACTTTGCGGCCAAAGAATCTTAACCAAAAATCAAATAAAAGATATCTTTACAGGTGGCGCAATCAACAATCCGGAATTTCTTCAAAACGTCTACAGAATAGCAACAAAAGAAGAAAAACGTTTATTTACAGAGACCTCAAAACTTTCACTATTTGAAAACCCGTTAAAATTCATATCAAGCAGCACTCTTGAAGGAATTAAGCAAGAAATGCTTGATTACATAGAACTTGTGATTAAAAAGGCAGAAAAATCAGGCAAAGAAGTTACAAAAGAACTCCTTGAAAGTGTAAGAAAAGACAACTTCCGCAAAAACGCCTTTAACTGGGGTTCAGGTTTTGCGATTTCAGCAATATTCCTCTCAACCCTCATCCCAAAACTTCAATACTACATCACGAAACTAAAAACCGGCCATGATGAATTTCCGGGCACAGCAGACTATTCTTATGAAAAGAAATAATTATAAAAATATTCCAAATAAGATAAACAATCCGCCAATGATAATTAAAATATACCACTGATTAAATAAATCGTGCCCATAAGGATTACTTTTAAACTCAAATGATACGTGATTATTAACGTCGTTACATAAAGTCTCAATAGAATTTGAACTAAATCCCTGTATAGTTTCAAATTTGAAATTTTTTAAACTACTGCCTGAAACTTCTTCATTAAAAATCAAAACTGGAAAATAAATTTGTTTCGTACCTTGTTTCACTTTATAGCTATAATCCTTTAAATATTTTCTTCGGAATTTTTTCTTATCATACTCCAAACTTTTGGTATATGAAACCAGAGCATCGGAAGGCACACATTTTTCAACATTTGAATACTTAAATTTTTTTGTAATACCCAAAAGCTTATAAATTCTACACATATTAGTCTCTGAAGAACACTCCAAATAAGATGAGCGCATAAAAAATGCTATAATTCCAAATATAACAAGAAAATACCCCAAATTTTTCAAATTATCTTTAATCATATCTTTAATTATACGACAAATAGAAAAATTTCAATATCTCTTGTAAATTAATATTGAGCATGCGATAATTTTATAGGAAAGGCAAGCCATGTCAAACGTTTTAGTTTATACATTAGATGGAAAAATTTATGTTAATTTAACCAACCGCTGTACAAACGATTGTATTTTTTGCCTGAGAAATGACAAAGACGATGTTTGCGGGCAACAGCTATGGCTGGATAATGAAAATTCAACAGCCGCGGATGTTATTGAACAGTTTGAAAAAACATATGCCAAAACACCTTCTAAAGAAGTAATTTTTTGCGGCTACGGCGAGCCAATGATGAAGCTTGATGTTCTCAAACAAACAGCTCAATACATAAAAGAAAAATACCCTGAAAACAAGATTAGAGTAAACACTAACGGACACGCAAATTTTGTTTATAAAAGAAACGTTGTACCTGAATGCAAAGGACTTGTTGACGAATTTTCCGTAAGTCTTAACGGTGCCACAAAAGAAGAATATAATGAACTTTCAAAGCCAAAGTTTGATGAAGCATACGAAGAAGTCAAAAAATTCATCAAATCCTGTGCTGATGAAAATATATCCGTTGTTGCAAGTGTAGTAGAAGGTTACAAAGGCAGACATCTTGACCTTGACGCCTGCAAAAAAATTGCACAAGATCTCGGTGCAAAATTCAGAGTGAGAGAGTGGATTGTAAACGGTTACTAACTAAAAAAGGAGTAAATAAATGCAAGCTATCTCAAATTCTAAACAAAATTTTACAGGCACCGCGTTAATGCAGGGGGCTTTCAGTCAGCAAGCTTCATATAATATAGAAAAAGCGCTTCCAAAATTAAGGGATATTATTTATAGAAAGCCTTTTAACTTAATTATACAAGAGGACAGATTTTGCGGAGATGTTTTAAAAATCAGCGCACAAAAAACAGAAGACTACCTTGCCCAAAATAAGAAAAAGGTAACAGCTTATGTTACAAACAAAGCGAAAAATCCGTCAGAATTATATGTTGAAGCAGCCAAGCACGTTATCCGGGATTACAATAAACAGTACATCAAACCCGGCAACTTTTTTGACAGAATGCTGGACAAGCTTACGAAATATTTTAAATAGTTTTAAAGGAAGTAAAAATGCAAGTAGAGAACATATCATCGACAAATAAAAATTTAAAGGCATTTCAAGGCAGAGTTGCTATCGTTGGAGATTTAAGCGCAATACCGGCAAAAGCTGTACGAGAAGCCGCTCCAAATCTAAAAAAATTGTTTGCCGACAAGCCGTATGATTTATATATCAAAGAAAATTATAATTATAATTGTATTGATTTTATAGTTGAAAACCCCAAAAATTTTGGCAGAAAAACCCCTGATTTTATATATACTATCCCTAAAAAAGATAAAGAACGCCTAAAGGATCCTAATGCTTACTACAGCACTGCTGAAAACGCAATCATAAATTATGAACGACGCATTCACGATAACTCCTTTGGTGTTAAACTTAAAAAATTTTTTAAAAACCTTGGACAAAAATTTAAAGAAGCATTACAAGATGAGAATGAAATATAATTTGTAGAGAAAGAAAGGACGACAAATGAGCAGTAATTTAGACAAAATCATGAAACCGAAAGCCATTGCAGTTATCGGTGCGTCAACAAAAGAACACACCATCGGTTCTGATATTATGAAAAGACTACAGGAATACAAATTCAACGGCAAAATATACCCTGTAAATCCAAAAGGCGGAATTATCGAAGGTTTGCAGGCATATACAAACGTTAACGAAATTCCGGGCGACGTTGATTTGGCAATCATCGTTGTAAACGCTAAATTTGTACTTGATACAATTGACCAGTGCCACCAAAAAGGTATCAAAGGCTTGTGTATAATCACAGCAGGCTTCAAAGAAACCGGCAAGGAAGGCGCTGAAGCAGAAAAACAATTATTGGCAAAAGTTCGCGAATACGGCATGAGATGTGTTGGCCCGAACTGCTTGGGCGTTGTAAACACTCACCCTGATATCCGTATGGACGGATGTTTTGCTGAAAGCTTACCTGAACGCGGAAACATCGGTTTTGTATCTCAATCTGGCGCACTCGGCGGCGGTATTTTGAACATTTTGAAAGACTTAAACCTTGGCTTTGCTCAATTCATTTCAATCGGCAACCAGGCTGATGTTAACGCTGAAACAGCACTTGAATACTGGGAAAATGAAGAAGATGTTGAACAGATCTTGCTTTACATGGAATCAATTCAAAATCCGGCTAACTTTAGAAAATTAGCTTCAAGAATTACAAAGAAAAAACCGATTTTGGCATTAAAAGCCGGCCGTTCTGCAGCAGGCGCAAGTGCTGCATCTTCTCACACAGGTTCTCTTGCTGGCGCTGACAAAGCCGCAGCAGCATTGCTTCACCAATCAGGTGTTATCAGAGAATTCTCATTGCAAAACCTTTTTGAAACAGCAAAAGTTTTTGCAAACTGCCCGATACCAAAAGGCGACAGAGTTGCAATTATTACAAACTCAGGCGGCCCCGGAATTATGGCCACTGACGCGGTTTGCGAATACGGCATGCAGATGGCTAAAATTTCTGACGCGACAAAAGACAAATTAAGAAGCTTCTTACCGTCAGCAGCGTCTGTTAAAAACCCGATTGACATGATTGCGTCAGCTCCTATCGAACATTACAAACAAACTCTTGAAACAGTTATTGCTGATGAAAACGTTGATATGATTATCACAATTTACTTGCCGTTCTTGGGCCTAAAAGACATTGACGTTGCAAAAGCTTTAATGGAAATTAAGGCTGAACACCCTGAAAAACCGGTTATCGGTGTATTTATGACAAAGAACGAATTCTTCACAAAACTTTCTGATATGAAAGTTAATATGCCGTTCTTCATGTATGCAGATCAGGCTGCTGACGGTTTGAACAGATTGAACCAGCAAAGACTTTGGATTGAAAGACCTGAAGGCAAAATTCCTTGCTACGACGTTGACAGAGCTAAAGTTGAAAAAATTATCAAAGGCTCACTTGCTGAAGGTAGAGCACAATTGACAACATTAGAATCAATCGACGTTCTTCAAGCTTACGGAATCCGCGCTTGCAAATACGGTCTTGCAACCAATGAAGAAGAAGTTGTTGAACTCGGCAACTCAATCGGCTATCCCGTAGTTATGAAAATGACTTCAAAAACAACTTCACACAAAACCGATGTTGGCGGTGTTGTTGTAAACATCAAATCAGAAGAACAATTGAGAAAAGAATACAAAGGCTTGCTTGAAAGACTTGAAGCAAAAGGCTTGCTTGAAGGTCTGGAAGGCGTAATCATTCAGGAAATGGTCAAAGGCAACCGCGAAATGGTTTGCGGCGTTGCAACAGACCCGCAATACGGCCCGATGATGATGTTCGGCTTAGGCGGTGTGTTCGTTGAAGTTATGAAGGACGTAACATTCAGAATTGCACCTTTGACAGACGTTGACGCTGAAGAAATGATTAAATCAGTTAAAGCATACAAACTTCTAGAAGGCGCAAGAGGCACAAAACCGGCTCAAATCGATCAAATCAAGGAAACTTTATTGAGATTATCACAGCTTGTTAATGACTTCAAATTCATCGACGAACTTGACATTAACCCGCTCTTAATCTCCGAAGCAACCGGTGAAGGCATTGCAGTAGACGGACGTATTAAAGTAAGAATGGAAGAAGCTAAAGAAGCTCTCAACTGCTCTTGCAGCGGCCAATGCTCACTTTGCCACTAATTCT
>USGC01000026.1 GCA_900554095.1 uncultured bacterium | reverse complement strand
CTTCTTTTTCTTCCAGCCGATAGTCTCCGTAATATTGATTAAAATAAGTGCCCCAATACTGCCCGCTTTCCTCGTCAAAGTTAAGCGTAACCGGATAACGGTGCGGACCGGTTACCAGCAGATAGGAGCTGCGCAGTTCCGGCTTTTCTCCGGCGCAGGCGCTTAAAAAAAGGCAGAACACTGCCACAAGCCACAGTCTATGCATTGACATATCCTCTTTACCAAACCGGAATTATCATAAAAGATTTTTGCAAAATAACCAAGCATAAAAAACACCCGGCACAAACCGGGTGTTTCCGTGATTAATTGTTCAGCCAGTCATAAGTTATTAGTGCCGCAAAGGTTTATTCCTTCCGGCTTAATATATATAGCGGCGGTTAGGAAGAATTGAAGAGCCGCCGGGACAGAAAAAACTTCCGTAAAAAAAATAATTAACATTAATCATAAAATTATACTTGATTTTTTTTTGAAGGGCGTGTATGTTTCCTTTCGTTGTCGCCGCTGTAGCTCAGTGGTAGAGCACGTCATTGGTAATGACGGGGTCGCAAGTCCGATTCTTGCCAGCGGCACCATTTGTTAATTTCAGGCGTTTTTAGCAGTACATCAAACGGTTTAGTTATTGAAAAACAAAGATTTTTTCCTTCCGTTTTGCAGTCCGATAAGATTAAATTTAAAATGTCTCTTTTTTGCGAAATAATCGGACTTTTTAAGAATTTTCCAACATTTGCCGCGATTTCAGCGATATTTGCCAAGGTTTCATCAGTTTCGGTGTCAATCTCAAGGTATCTGTCCATATCTTTTTGAAGTTTCTCTTTTTCCAATTCAATTTCTGTTTTCAATTCATTATACATTTTTTCATCGCATTTTCCTTGGATATAACCGCGGAATAAGGTTTTGAGTTGTTCATCTAAATCATTTATCTTAATAGTAATATCCCGTTTAAGAGTCGCCGTATTTACTCTTTCTTCTTTAAGTTGCTTTTTGACTTCGGACTTGATATTTTTTAACATCTCATCACTAATATTCATTGGTAAACATAATTCTTTCTCAAGCTGGGCGAGGATTTTGGCTTCATTGATTGGTTTCTGACTACATTTTGAGCGTAATTTGTTGCATTTTAGATAATTATAAGAGTGATTGGCGTCTTTTACCTTGGTTTCGCAAGTCATCAAGCTGCCACAACAACCACATCTGACTAAACCGGAGAATATGTATTGTTTATCACCATAATATAATTTACTAGGTGCCCGTTTCCTGTCTTCCATCGTGTCCTGAACAATGCGAAATAAATCTTCATCAATAAAAAGCGGATAATTATGTTTGTAAACTTTGCCTTTTTGAGTGAAATATCCAATATAAAAGGTGTTTTTAAGAATATTTTGCACCTGTGCCCGACTGATTGTTTTCTTAACGGTACACATTTTTGAGCATAAACCCAATGTTCTCGCTAAATTGGTAATATCCTGCAAAGTCCGACCACCTTTAGCATATTCTTCAAAAAGCCTTTTAACCTTGGGCGCACGGTCTGGGTCAATAACTATATTTGCCGGAGATGTCTTTGTTTTGGGTACATTTAAATAACCGACCGGAGCACAGGATTGCCATTGTCCTTGTTCTCTTTTATATTCCTGACTTCTGATGACATTATCACGCAGCGACCCGACATACATCTTAGCAGATAATACTCCCATATCCCAACGCAATATATCAGAAGAGGTACTGTCTTTATGCAAATAGAAAGTTTCTTTATAAAAATGTATCTCTATTCTTCCTTGTTTACGTAACTCATCAAGTTCGACACATTCTTTATAACCTCTTTGTAATCTATCTACACAATTGACAACAATGGCGGTTTTGTGTTTTTGCTGTTTAACAAATTCCAGCATTTCATAAAATTTTAAACGACCGCCACGCGTTGAACTTTCTACAATAGAGAATTTATCTAGAATCTTAAACTTGTGATTATCGCAGTAATCAATAACCGTTTTAAGCTGAGCATCAATGGAAGCACCTTTTTTCTGTTCCTCTGATGACACACGCGCAAAAATAACAGCCTGTTTACACTCTTCATCTGCGATATTTTGATATTTGTTCTTTTTAGACATAACAAATTACTCCTTAAAATTAGTCCGATAATGTTATTATGTCGTGTTGTTTTGGGATTGTACGCAAAAAAATGAATGATTTTGCAACTTTTTTACTGATATTTCAGACAATTAACCTCATTTACAAAATAAATGAAGTTGCTTTAAAAGTTTTTGTCATTAACAACAACAAATATCTGATTTAATGACATCGGTGTCACTTAATGGAGTTTCAGCTTTCTTGGCTTCATAAACAGCTTTGACTGAAAGTGTAAAATATTTAATCAGCTTTTTAGTCATTGTTTCTAATTCATCATCCGTAACACCGGGATAATAAACAGACAATTCTTCTTTTATTTTCTTAAATGTATCACTCATACATTATAGAAGTATGTTATTATGACTTTCTACTAAATCTTTTATCCAACCTTTGTAAATTTTAGCAGAGGTTACCGGTCCGGAGCACCTATCTATGGCCTGCCGGTTGCCGCTCCCATACTCTCCGGCTGGGATACACCTACCCACCAGCCCGTACCGGTTAGGCTTAAAAATGACTAACCAAAATTGAGAGAGGCCTTTACGTGCGAGGCTTAAAATGGTCCTAGCCTTTTTCAGTAGGAATATTTTTAACTTCTTTTCTCATTTACCGAGAAGTTGGAAACCTATCGTCAACATATAACATCAGGTTAAAATTGCTTGTTATGATTTAATGACATCGATGTCACTTAATGGATATTGATTAACCTTTAACATCCGAGTTTTAAAGGTTGGCTTTTCTTTATATATACGTCGAAAAATCTCAAAAGTACGCAAAAAAAATATACTATTTGGAAATTTATTTTATCAAATCCGAACAAGCAGACAATTCTAGAAAGAAAATGTTGGAGAATTGTTTATGCGAAAAAAACAGAAAATAAAATCAAAAAAGCAGAGCCAACGCAGTTTCAGAGCTTTTATTTCCATAGTTAATTGGTACAAAAATAAATTTGATGTCGCGCTCTATATTAGTAATATATATGGAAATGAGTATCAAAAGAAAGAAGTTAACATTCATAGATTACCATTATGGAGAGATATAACTCAGGTACAAAAGCTGGCATACTTCTTTTATTTTATGGCAGAAACAAAGAAATTTACAAACATTAAACCATTTACATTAGACTTAAGTAAACCATTTAGAGATAAGTATAGCAATTTAACATACAAAAAATTAAAAGCTGTTATTATTAAAAGAATATATGGTAACCTTGATTATATCTTTAAGTCATCTGATAAACCTATGATGTCCTTTATCCTTGAAAATAAACATAAGAATAAAAGAAAAGATATAAATGATAAAGAAACACATATACACGGTATCAGAGAAGTATTTGATGAAGATATTGATAGCAAAGTCAGATTAGCATTAAAGACATCTGTTTGTAATGGGAAGAAAGAATATAAAGGCTCCAAATACAACAATATGCTCCAAACTAAAAAAGGATATGATAAAAATGGTGCAAATGGTTGGTTATGTTATCTTAATAAAGGAGCGTGTTCCAATAATGGTTTGTATATATCTAAATTTCTTCTTGAAAAAATCCGTGATGACTACAACCAACTTTATAAAGAATATAAGTCAGACGTAAAAAAACTAAAAGACAATGGTATCAAGATTAAATACATCAATTTATAAACTATATGACCGGAATCGTATATAAATTGTTTTTATCCATAAATGTTTCGTACAATCAATATTTAGTCAAAACACAAGCATAAAGAATCAAAAATCAGCCCAGAATAAGCCTTTTAATGAAAATCTAACAAACCTATACCTAATAAATCAACTGACTCATATGGTCAAAAAATAAGACATTTAACCTTGTGCCCTCAAGGGCAAGAGGTTGCTAAAAAAAAGTTTTTGACGTCAACGACAATTTATTTTTTAACTTGTAACACTGCTATGTCATAAGTTAACTTCTTTTCCAATTTACCGAGAGGTTACAACTTCTTTTCTTATTTGCCGAGAAGTTAGTTTTATGAATTAATGACATCAACGTCACATAATCAAAATAATTAAAAAACTGTTTTACATTCCCGAAGAATCGCGACATTACAATGTTATCAGATTCTTTTGATAGTTATAACACATTGTAAATAGGTTATTATTATGTTTATGCCTCAATAAATAACCCGTGGACTTAGAAATTACTTTTTCATAATAAAACCTATATCAAAAGTAAAATCGTTATCCATGGGTCAAAAAATGAGTCTTTGTTGTTTAATACTCGCTTGCCAACATAACAGTCATAACACGATTTGTTAAATTTGGATTGGCAGGATCCTCTGATAAGTATTGATAGTTTTTGTCATAGTAATCAATTTTCCAGAAGATTTTTTCGCCTTTATAATCAAAACTACCAAAATCGTGTTCATTATACGGGTCGTTATCCGGTGTAAAATGATTAAACTGTCTGACTTTGGATAAAATTCTTGCAATATCATCTTGTGATTTAGCATTTATACCAGCAGTTAACATTACTCTTCCACCAATAAGATGTTTACGAAGATTGTCATTTAAGGTTTTTACATCTGTCATAACACACCTCTTAAGCAGATATTTCAGAAGCAAGAAACATTTTGAATTTTCTCAAAGCCTGTCTGACTGATGTATGACTTCTTTTACCATAGCTAGATTTTTCACCGGTTATTTCATATTGAGGCAGTATAGAAGAAATATTTTCAACCAGATGGGCAAGTGTAAACTTCTCAACACGACACAATCTCTCAATTCTTCCGGCATAATCAGCAGCAGTCAAAGCAGAGTATTTATTTTCCAACAACCAATTTTCAAAATTCTTCAACATATCAGTATCTCCTCATCATAAAATTAGTTAATAAAAACAGGCTCAGCACAAACCGCAATCATTGTTTCTTTAAGTTTGTTACACTCGGCCAGACAATCGCTGAAAGATTGATCAGGTATTGGAAGAATAGAGTCATTGAGTTTTACATACCACATAACTTTTTCCTTTCATAAATAGTTGTTTGCTCATTAACTATTTACATTATGTCGTGAATAATCTTATTCGGGAGCCCCTAAAACTCACGAAACTGATGACATTTTGCTACGATTTGGGCGGGATTGCTAAGTTATGGACGGAAAATGCTTAGTTTTTGATTTAATGACACGGATGTCACTTAATCGAAATATCGCAAAATTAAGCTATAAATGTTTTTCTTGTCAAAAAAAACGTTGAAAAACTTGCTTTTAGAGAATTAAATCAATAAAATGAAATTAATTTTTGTATACTTGTAACTTTAAGAGATTGTTTTATGGAAGAATCAGGAATAATTATTGAAACTGCAATTGCAACTGATTGGTGGACATTTGGTGCGACTATATTTGCTGGAATATTAACTGCCCTTATGACATATATAGCTGTTGTATATACAAATAAGAAAACCGTCGAATTATATGAAAAAGATAAAGAATATCAAAATAAACGCGATAATATGGTTATTATCAAACCAACAATAAAGTGGAACTGCTTTTTTAGTATAATTGAAGAGCTTATTCTTTTCAATATTCGTGACAGAGTTTTGCTTGTTTCATCTGATAAAGAAGGTTTTGATTTTTTCGATGACAATACCAAAAGGGATCAAAATCACAGGATATTTTCTATTAAGAATGAAAGTAAGAAAAATATACATTCGGTTAAAATTGATGTTAAAACATTATTAAAAACAAATTCTGATGCAAAGATTGAAGATCATTTTTCAAATGTTGTAGATTTGCTCAGGAAAAATGAAGAAATTATTTTGAGAATGCATAATACAGAGCAAAGAACCAAAATTTGGGAAGAATTAGATAGAAATAATCAAACAACTTTAAGTTTTGATTGTGAAATAAATTATTTAACTTCGGCAAATGAACAAATTTGTTATAATTTTAAAGCTGAAGTCGTTAATGCTCCAGAGAAAACAATAATTGAAGGAAAAGAAACGACATCTAATAATGCCAAAATAAGCATTTTAAAAGATGAATATAAAGTTTTAGAGAAAAGAACACTAAAAGAAAATATTACAACCTCTGTATATAGAAATATGCAAGATTATGTAAATCTGGATAGAGTAAAATATATACATCAAAAAATTGGAGCGGCTCAAGCACAGGGTGTCATATCTCAAATCGGAAATGCTTTTTTCAATCCATATCAGGTTCAACAGAATGCTATAGCTGATTCCGATAAAAATGAAACAATCAATGTGCCAAATAAAACTAAAATTTAATTTAAAGAGGTATTTTGTTTATCTGAAATTACTTTCATCATTGTATTAGCTCTTCTAAAACACCTTTCTGAATCATATCAAGATTAATGATATAATCTGTGCTATCAAATGTATCTCTTAACGGTCGTTTGGTCGACTGCCAGCCTAAACCATCTGTAATCCAAATAAATTGATGTCCATCTTTCGTCCATTGATGATATATTTCAGCATATTCTCCGGCTGTTGATTTGAGTTTAGAGCCGCTACCACCATAAAAGTTTGTTTCAATCAAATAAAGTTTATTGGGTGTATTAACAGCAAAATCAATTCTTTTGGAGGATTTTGTAACTGTAATATCTTTATTCCATTTTTTCTTAATCTTATCTGCAGTTGCCTGAGCTATATATTCGAATCCATTCCGTTGACAAATATCTTTGATAAAAAATTCAGCAATATCTTCCATTGAAGTACCGCTACGATTTTTCCTCCCATTGGAATCAAGACCTACTTCTACACCAATAAAATAATCAGGAATAGATTTTATGTTCCTGTCTGATAATAACCGTAAGAAGCCGGTTTTCTTTAAAAACATAACTGCTTTATCTACATCAATAGTTTTTGCAAAATCATATTCTGTAATTGAGAATTTACTAACATCAGAAAGAAGTTTTACTTTTCTTTCTCTATAAGCCAACAATGCCGGAATAACACCTATAACCTTAGGATATTCTTTTAATAATTCTCTTGCAGCTGTTTCAATATCGTCTTTACCAATCAATGTGTTTAACAAGTTTAGAGAAATTTCTACGTCTCTGTAATTTTTTATGACTTTATCCCAATTTACAAAATAATCCCAAGTTTTAATAGTCTCTTTCAAATTGTTAATAAGACAAGTAAAAACATCATCAGGATTATTACATTTCAGTTTATCCTTAAAAACTTGACAATATTTCATAACGTATCCTCATCTATTTCTAAAATACCGCTCATTAACATATTTCGTCCAGAATAATTCCAATATGTAATATCCTGCTCAATAAACAACCAATTTATTATAGAAAGAAGCATATTAACATCATACCCTGTAGAAAAAGATGGAATTTCCTCTGTTATAGGTTTGATATTATATATTTTTTTTATTACATTTAATAAAATTCTATATTTTTCGTTACTTTCTTGTTTTTTATTTTTCAGATCTTCTAATATAGCATAATGGGAAGGTCTATTGCTATATGTTATTTTTCCATTTTTATTGGGCTTAGAAGGAAAGCGTTCATCATCTACACAAACAGTAAAATCAAATCCTTTGTTGAGATGTGCAGGGCGATTTAAAAAAATATATCTACCTTCGGATATTTCGTATACATTGTAACGATATTTAGAAGTTTCCACACCATTTCCCTTTCCGGCGACTTCATCAAGAAATGTCTCTGTTACAAATTTTCTGATATCTTCTCTAGAATTACAATGGGATATATCTAAAGATAAAACTGTAGGCTCTATTGGCATCGCATTCTCCTTGTTATTTAGAAGAAAGTATAGAGCTTATTCTTTTTTCTGCCAGATCAACATATTGTTTTTCCACATCTATTCCAACAAAACGACGATTTAATTTCAAAGCAGCCACTCCTGTTGTCCCGCTCCCCATAAAAGGATCTAAAATTAAGTCATTTTCTTTGGTCGAGGCTTCAATTATCCTCTCTAATAAAGCTAATGGTTTTTGAGTCGGGTGTTTCCCAAATATTTTTTCATTTGATTGAGGCGTAGATATAGCCCAAACACTTCTCATCTGAGTATGAGGTTTTTTAATAAAATCTTTAGGGAAGTCACCATCTTTCATAGCCTCATAATTGAAATAATGCTTAGCCATCTTATTTTTTCTTGCCCAAATTAAGCTCTCATGACTGGCTGTAAAATATTTACATGATAAATTGGGACTTGCATTGGGTTTGAACCAAGAAATATCATTTAATATATGGTAATCTAATAAAAGCATTGCGAAACCACAGGAATATATACTATGATAAGTTCCGGAAACCCAAAGTGTTCCATTAGGTTTCAAAACTCTTTTACAAAGCTCTAGCCATTTTTTATGGAATTCAAAATCTTCAGTAATGCCTCGACTTTTATCCCAAGCACCTTTATTCACCGAAACCATTTTACCATTTTGACAAGATATTCCTCCATTAGATAACATATAAGGAGGATCTGCAAAAACCATATCAAAAGTATTTTCAGGAAAATCTTTTAGTATTTCAAAACAATCACCATTATATAATCTGTAAGGCTTTTTCATCAATTAATAATTGGTAATAACCAATTCCCTGATTACACCTCTTTTTTCCGCATTTGAATTGATTATTCTTGTAGCGTTAACCCGATGAATTTTATAATTACTATACAAATCATCAAAAAACAGATCTTCTATATAATTTGTTGGATCAGAATTGCTTTCCATTTGTAAAGCACCTTTTTTATGGCACTCATCAAAAAGCTTTTTCAGTCGCCTCTGCTCATCATCGTTAAAATCTTCTGCAGAATATGAGTTAAAAGCAGATGTCTTGCTAATTGGACGATATGGCGGATCGTAATAAATAAAGGTATCATTATCAGCATATTTCAGAGTTTCTGAAAAATCGCAATGTCGAATTTCAGCCACTTGTAAAGCTTCTGAAACATTTAATAAATTTTTGTCATCCAAAATCCGTGGATTTTTGTATTTGCCGACAGGAACATTAAACTTATTCTTAGAATTAACCCTGTATAAGCCATTAAAGCATGTGCGATTGATGAAAATCGTTAAGGCCGCTCTTCTGATAAATTGTGTATTATATGTATTTACGTTAATTTCTTTATTGAAACTATTATATTCATCTCTTCTTAAGTAGTAATATTTATCCCTGTCTTGTTCAGATAGGCTAAAATATTCATTAGAGATATGCTTCAATTCTTCAATTAACAGCTTCACATCATATTTAATAACATTGTAAAGTATTACTAACTCTCGGTTGGTATCAAAAAGATAAACATTCTTAAAATCATACATTTTGCAAAGATTGAAAAACATAGCACCACCACCAACAAATGGCTCTATGTATGTGTTTATCGCATTAACTTTTAATTTCGGCGGCAACAATTCATTAAGTTGAGACAATAATTGACTTTTACCGCCAGCCCATTTTAATACGGGTTTAGCAGTGTTGACAACTCTATCATTATATTTAAAAGCTAAATTTGACATTTATACCTCTTATTTTCTTTTATATAATAATGGATAAACTTGCAATACTATCAAAATATTAATCCCAGATTATTTTAATAAAGGCTTTATTTATGAAAAGAGTATAATAAAGGTATATTATAATTCTCTTATTTATAGGATTTCAAAAGTCTCAATTTTCCTTATCAACTGCTTAAAATCTTCATAATCCTTAGTCCGATAACTGCATAGTATCGCGCACCATTTTTAGAAATGCACCTTTCGAGGTGCTTTTTTGTTATGAAAATCAAGACTTTCAGCTAGTCCGATTTTTGAGGTTTTTAAGATAGCATTTTTTGATAACTTATCGGACTTTTTGAGTGAAACCTAAGAAAATCAAGCTTTTTGCTAAATAAAATCCCAGTCCGATAAAAATGATTGAAAATTTAATTGATTCAGCTTAACATTTTGATTATGGAAGTTTTGATTATAATAATTGCTGTTGTTTCGTTTGCCATATATAAAATGCGGCACAATGCAGTTATAACAAAACAAAATAAAGAATTAATCCAAAGTGTAACCAGTTTATCTAGAGGAACAGCCTCTGAACAACATCTAATATTAACATTATTAAAATCAGGAATACATCCTCAAGCTATTTTTCACGATTTATATATCGTCAGAAACGATGGAAAATTTTCACAAATAGATTTGGTTGTCGCAACAAGAGTTGGCATTATTGTTTTTGAAGTTAAAGATTTTAGCGGTTGGATTTATGGAAAAGGTAACCAAACTAAGTGGACACAAGTTTTAGCCTATGGAAATGAAAAATACCGATTTTATAATCCTCTTATGCAAAATAACACCCATATTAAGCAACTTCGCCAAAAGCTGAAAGAAAATGTTCCTTTTTATTCTGTTGTTGTATTTTATGGAGATAGTGAATTACAGGATATTAGTTTTATTCCTAAAGGAACTTTCGTAACAAAATGGTATAGAGTAATTGATGTTGTTAATACAATTATACAAGAGAATCCTTTAGCTAACTACAAAAATAAACACAGAGTTGTTGAAATATTAAAAGAAGCTGTTGCAAACGGTGATGAATTAGGAACAGAAAGTCAACACATTGAAAATATAAAAAATATGCTAGGTACAGATAGAATCTTTCAATAAACGACAGGAATTTATGATGAAATATTTAAAATTAGTTGCTTTTCTCTTGCTCATCCTGACTAGTCAAAAGGTCAATGCAGAAAGTTACATCGTTGATACACCAGTGTTAAATGTTCGCTCGTGTGCAGGAACGAATTGTAAAATAATTGGAAAACTAGTGGAAGGAGATTCCGTTGTTTCTATTAAAGATGATGGAGAATGGGTAGAAATAAAAACAGAAAATGGTTCAGGGTATGTTATAAAGAAAGCATTAAGTGAAGATAATACGATTATTTCTGTGATAGTTTTAGTATTTGTTCTGTGGCTTGTGTTCTTTATTTATATGTTACCTGCAAAAATAGCTGCTAGTAATAAAAATGCCAGTAAAATATATAAAGTGAACTTATTTCTTGGTTGGATTCCAGTAACTTGGGTTGTCTTACTTTTGGCCGCTTTGATTGGAGAAAGCAAAGAGGATTAACCTTTGTAATTATCCTCAAACAACTCAAATTTTGTTATTAACTCTTTAAATTCCTCATGCCCATTAGTCCGATAATCGCACAGTATCGCGCACCATTAAAAAAGCCCTCCTTTTGAGAGGGCTTTTTTAATGGCTATTATTGAATGCAGAGCAAGTCAGGCCGAGCCGAATATGAACTGTCTCGCCGGGAAAGGCGGAAAACTGGAGGCAACCGGAGGTTGGACAGCAGGTTTGCTAAAAGAAGCCTATGACTTAACTAAAAAGTCTGTAAGTTCTGAGACCAGAAAGCGTTATGGCGGAATTGGCAATATTTTCAAAGACAGCGCAAAAGATATCGTCAATAACTGGAAGGGATTGCAATATGGCTTAGAAAACAAAGGCAAATGTATCAATTTGTTAGAAAGAAAACTTCCATAATTGACGATTTTATAAATATGTGAGAATATCTCAACAGATGAATAAACCTTGAGATATTCTCTCATGAAAGCTAAATTTAAATCGCTGGTTTTTTGGGCTATTTTCTTTTCCCTCCTCACATGTTTGATGTTTTGGGGTGTGTTTTTTTTAATAAATATTGAGAGTCTTTATTATTTTATGGGAAGAGCGGTTGAAATTTTGGGCTACCTATTTATTACCATATATGTCATTTTTTCAGTTCTTATTTTCACGAATAAATTTCCCAAAAAAATAAAGCAACTTGAAAAATTTAGATATTTGGCAGTAATGTTTATTCTGCTTCTCGTCGAAATTACAGTTATCGGCACAGCATTGCCAGATTTAGATTGAAGTTTATTGCAACCTCCTTCATTTTTTTGTTAATTCCTTAAATTCTTCATACTCATCAGTCTGACAACCGCGCTGCTGGCGGCACATTGGGTTAATTTCAGGCGTTTTCAGCAATACATCAAACGGTTTAGTTAATGTTTGTATTGCTAAAGTTTACACAATAAAACCGTAACGTGATTTTATCTTTTTTCTAGACAAAAAGATGGAATTATGCTATTAATTATTTAATTTATAATTTTATGGGAGATGAACAATGAACTTGCGTGAAATAATTAACCGAATAAAAGAAAAGAAAATTTCCAGGCAATTTGATGTTGAAATACCCGAATTTAATGTGGAAGATTGTCTAAAAGAAGAAGGGGTTAAAATTCGGGTAAAAAATTCAAAAGAAAAATATCTTGATGTCATTTTTAAAGTTTCTGAAAGAATTTCATACGATCCCGATGGCTATACTTCTCCTTTAGAGTCTTTCGCGGCTTCTTTTTCATATACGGCAAAAAATGGATGTATTTTCGAGAAAAAGGCCACTACTTTCAAAGAAGATAAAGAAGATTACGGATTTGACAGTAATTTACAGGCCAATAAAATCAAACGGTTATTATCGGAAATGGCAAGATATGACAGAATCACAATGAAGAAACCTGCTGCCCCCTCAGAAAGAAATGAAATAATTGAGGGCAAAGGTGGAATTTTTAATGACATCGTTAAGAAATGCTCTGCCGGTTTAAGCCGAAGACTAGATTCATTACAGCGTCAAGCAGAAAGCGAACGAACCAGACACAACCGACAAGCAGAACAAATCAAAAGAAAAATGATTAATGACGCCTTTAGAGAAAGGTAATTTTAATCGTTATTACTTACTTGTTTTAAGCAGGCATTGGAAGACAGCGCAAATGATATTGTCAATAACTGGAAGGGGTTACATTATGGCCTGGAGAACAAAGGTAAGTGTATTAATTTGCTTGAGAAAAAACTTCCCTAATTGGCGGGAGGATAAATTTGTGAGAATATTCTTTTTACAAAACCGGTATTTGGAATATTCTCACGTGAAATCTAAGTTTAAATCTTTATTTTTTTGGGCTGCTTTCTTTTTTCTGTTCATCTGTTTAATGTTTTGGGGAATAGGTATATTTATAGTCAACAGCATATTTCCTAACGATTATTATGATGATTTAATTTATAATGTCTTTTGTATTACAAGTTACTTACTTATAGCACTATATCTTATTTTCTCAGTTCTTATTTTCACGAATAAATTTCCTAAAAAAATAAAGCAATTTGAAAAATTTAGATATTTGGCGGCAATGTTTATTCTGCTTCTCGTCGAAATTACAGTTATCGGCGCAGCATTGCCTGATTTAGAATAAAATTATATCAAAGAGCTTCCAAAGACGGATATGCCACCGGTTTTACCACCATTGACTATCACGTCAGCAACCGGTACTGGTTCGGCAATATTCTTTTCGGCGGATTAATCGGCTGGTTTATCGTCGATCCGATTACCGGGGATATGTACTATCTTGATGAAGTAGCAACCGTTAATCTGACTCCCCTGCCGAAAGAGTAAAACGCCTTAACCGTGATTTCCGGCAAAACTCACCTTTTCTTAACTTCTCGGGATTAAAATGAGGGCATTATCAACTAACGGGGTTTTGAGATGGCCGAGACCAAAGAAAAGAAGAACACCGCGCACGGGCCGCGCAGCCAAGAGCGGTTTAACCGCGAGGCAAAGGCTTTGCAAAAGAATCTGCAAAAACGCAAAAAACAGCAGGAAGCCAGAGAAAAGCTCAAGAACGCAGAGGACAACCAGCGGGAGAACCAACATGGACAAGATTAAAATAATCGGCGGCAACCGCCTGAACGGACAAATTTATATCAGCGGTGCCAAAAACGCGGCTTTGCCTTTGATTTGCGCCAGCCTGCTGACGGATGAGACCGTAACGCTGACGAATATGCCGATGTTATCCGACATTCGTTCAATGAATGCCCTGCTGGAACAGATGGGAACGCAAATTGACAGTTTTGACGATTTTGTTGACGGACATGCAACCAAGACTTATTCTTACCGGACGCAAAAATTCTCCAGTTTGATAGCCCCTTACGATTATGTACGCAAGATGCGCGCCTCTTATTATGTTTTGGGGCCGGTTTTGGCACGGGAAGGACATGTTGAGCTTTCGCTGCCCGGCGGCTGTGCCATCGGCGCCCGTCCGATGGACATTCACTTGTCATCGCTGGAACAGATGGGAGCCACAATCGAAATCAAAAACGGCTATGTTCATGCCGACATCAAAGGGCGTCTCAAAGGGGCACACATCACTTTTCACACCGCTTCCGTCGGCGCAACCTGCAATATCTTGATGGCGGCAACGCTGGCCGAAGGCGAAACGGTGATCGAAAATGCGGCCAAAGAACCGGAAATCGGCGATTTGATTGACCTTTTAACCGCTATGGGGGCCAAAATCGAGGGCCGTGACAGTTCAAAGCTGACCATTCAGGGCGTGGACAAGCTGCACGGTGCGCAGCATAAAGTTATCGCCGACAGGATTGAAGCCGGTTCCTATGCCATTGCCGCGGCAATTACCAACGGACGGCTGGAACTCATCAATGCTCAGGCATCTACGCTGCGGACTCCGATTGAAATTCTGCGGGCGATGGGCGTCAGCGTGGAAGAAGGCAAAGACAGCCTGTTGATTGACGCCAAAGGCAAAACGCTGACGGGACAAGATATTATGACCGACTACTATCCCGGTTTCCCGACTGATTTGCAGGCGCAGTTTATGGCCTTGATGACGGTTTCGGAAGGCGCCTCGCTGGTAACGGAAAATATTTGGGAAAACCGTTTTATGCACGTGCCCGAGCTGATGCGCATGGGAGCCAACATTAACGTACACGGGCATGCCTCAGCCATTGTGCGCGGGGTTAAGCGTCTGTCGGGCGCACCGGTTATGGCAACGGATTTGCGCGCTTCTTTCGCACTGGTGCTGGCCGGTTTGGCGGCTGAAGGCGAAACTGTCGTAAACCGGGTTTATCATTTGGATCGCGGCTATGAAAAATTAGACGAGAAGCTGCGTGCCGTCGGTGCCGATATTGAGCGGATTAAAGAAGCTGACTAAGACAGATTTTAATTGCAATTTAACTTTTAACC
>USGC01000025.1 GCA_900554095.1 uncultured bacterium | reverse complement strand
GCTGTTGAAAGATTTAATAATAGCAAAATTCCTATATTCTTAATCAGCTTAAAAGCCGGCGGAACAGGCTTGAACTTAACAGGAGCAGACTATGTAATTCATTACGACCCGTGGTGGAACCCTGCTGTTGAAGATCAGGCAACCGACCGTGCTTACCGTATCGGGCAGACTAAAAAAGTTTTCGTATACAGACTTATTACTAAAAACACTGTTGAAGAAAAAATTCAAAAGCTCAAAACAGTTAAACGTAACCTTGTTGACAGCGTAATTTCAGTTGACAGAAATATCGTAAAATCCCTAACAATGGACGATATCAGAGAAATCTTCTCTACTGATTAAGCAAATAAGGAGAATTTATATGAAAAGTTTTATGAAAATTTCTATTTTAGTCTTTGCATTTTTGATTGTCTATAATGCTGCAAAGGCAAACGAGCCGCATATTTATAAGAAAAAAGTTGTACCTCCAAAAAAAATTGAAAAACCTAAATCTTCCACAACTCAAACAGATTGTTTAAAAATTTCTTGTTTGGGAAATTTTGAAGGATATGGGGACTGTAAATATAATCCGATTTGTGTAGAGCCGCGTGATTCAAACGCTGATGAATATTTGAAAACTCTTAATAGCTCTGAAAAACAATATTACTTAAATATGATTAGTAATGATGGTTACAACATGAGCTGGGAGTTGGCGGATAAGGTTTGCAAGGCAAAAAACATGCGCCTGCCGCGTGCTATAGAATTGCATTACATGTATCTAGCCCAGAAAAAAGGTCAAGGCGATAACTTTGTCCATGTCAATTACTGGGCCGAATCAATAGGAGAAAGTGTAGCCCATAATTGCCACATGCGTGCAGGAAATTGCGGACGCCATTACAAAGGCGATTTACAAAGGGTTCGTTGTGTAGAAAAATAACGCAAAAGGAGAGCTACTCATATCTTAGAGCATCAATAGGATTTAAAAGAGAGGCTTTGTAAGCCGGGTAATATCCGAACAGCACGCCTATTGCTCCCGAAAATCCAAGCGATAGAGCTATTGAAAACCAGGATATTGAAATCGACATTGAGGCGAATATTTGCAGCGCCTTTGCACCGAAAACCCCTATAAAAACCCCTATAAGTCCGCCTGCTATTGATAACAAAAACGATTCTATTAGAAACTGTATCCTTATATCTGAGGCCTTCGCACCGATTGCCATCCGAATTCCTATTTCTTTAGTCCGCTCAGTTACGGAAACGAGCATAATGTTCATAATCCCGATACCGCCGACCAAAAGCGATACAGACGCAATTGCACCAAGCAATAGAGACATTGTTTTTGCAGAAGATTTAATGGTTTCTTGCATTTCAGCTAAATTACGAATTTCAAAATCATCTTCTTGGCTTTTGCCAATGCGGTGGCGGCGCCGCAGAATATCGTAAATATCTTCTTGTGCAGAAGCCAGCGCTTCCTCGCTTTGCGCCTTTACGTTAATCATTTTGACAGTGCCGGGGAAATCTGTACCAAAAACCTTTTTTTGAGCAGTTGTTATCGGAATAAATACTAAATCATCCTGATCCATACCCATCCCGCTTTCGCCTTTTGTTTTCAAAAGACCTATGACCCGGAATGGGACGTTTCCAATGCGAAGAGTTTTATCAATAGGGTTCATATCACCGAAAAGTTCTGTTGAAACGGTGTTTCCTATAATAGCGACTTTTGCGTTGTTTTTGATGTCTTCTGGTATAAAACTTCTCCCATCGATGACTTCGTAATTTCTTATAAAAAGATAAGAGTCGGTTGTGCCGGCAACTGATGTTGACCAGTTTTGGTTGCCGTAAGTAAGCTGCTGGGTTTGCGAGGTGTAAGGCGCAACCGCCATAACTCCTTTTGCGGTTAATTCAATAGCCTCAGCATCTTTTAATGTTAAAGTGGGACGGGTGCCGGAACCCATTCTTACACCACCTGAAGTCGCTGAGCTTGAACGTATCATAAGCAGGTTGCTGCCCATAGATTCCATATCTTTGGCAATTTTTTCACTTGCGCCTGCGCCCACTGCAAGCATTATTATAACCGCGCTTACGCCAATTATTATGCCGAGAGATGTAAGCATTGAGCGCATTTTATTGATTTTAAGCGATATAACCGCCATTTTTAATGTTGATTTAAAATCTATCATTTCTTATCCTTAGTTTCATCAGAAACAATGTTACCGTCTTTGAACCTGACAACGCGCTTGCAATATTCAGCTATATCAGGTTCGTGCGTTACTAAAATTATAGTTTTACCCATTTTTTCGTTAAGATTAACGAAAAATTCCATCACTTCAATACTTGTTTTGGTATCTAAATTACCGGTCGGTTCATCTGCAAGAATTAAGGGCGGATCGTTAACGATTGCCCGCGCAATTGCCACGCGTTGCTGCTGCCCGCCGGACATTTGATTTGGCATATGGTCTTCACGTGCTTCAAGCCCAACGATTTTGAGTGCATTTTTTGCTCTTACAATTCTTTCTTCTTCCGGAATTCCCTTGTAAATCATCGGAAGCTGAACATTTTCCAGCGCAGAGGTGCGTGCAATCAGGTTGAAGCCTTGAAAAACAAAGCCCATTTTTATATTTCTAACCTCAGCGAGTTTATCGGCATCGAGTGAAAGCATATCAATTCCATCCAGGTAATAACTGCCGGAATTTGGCTTGTCAAGCGTGCCTAACATGTTCATAAATGTTGACTTGCCTGAGCCTGAAGTCCCCATAATCGCAACGAATTCACCGTCTTCAACAGAAAGAGAAACATCGTTGAGCGCATTAAAGCTGTCTTCGCCTGTTTGATATGTTTTTATAGCGTTTTTTACTTCAATTAGCGCCATTAGAACATCCTCATTGGGCGGCGTTTATTTTTGCCTTTGCTTTTAGGCTTACCATCATCAATGCCTACAATTACAAGTGTATTTTCAGCAATTTCTTTTCCTTTAATTTCTGTTTTTGTATCATTGCTTGCACCTGTTTGTATGTCGATACGCTTGGGGCGTTTTTCTTCTAAAATCCATATACCTTGATTTTTGTATTTTTCACCTTTTCCTTCAGTGTCAGGTGTGAATTTTAAGGCAGAGTTTGGCGCACACAGAACGTTTTCGGCATTGTTAACGATAATCGAAACATTAGCCGTCATACCGGGTTTAAGTTTCAAATCTTCGTTTTCAACATCTACAATAACAGAGTAGGTAACAACGTTAGAAACTGTTGTGGGCGAAATTCTTACTTGAGTAACCTTGCCTTTAAAATTAATATCCGGATACCCGTCCAACGTATAAACCACGTCTTGCCCTTCTTGTACTTTACCGATATCAGCTTCTGAAACATTTACTTCTATCTGCATCTTTGTCAAGTCTTGCGCAATTGTAAAGAGTTGAGGGGCTTGAAAGCTTGCTGCAACCGGCTGGCCTAAGTCGATTTCTCTTGAGATTATTGTGCCGTCAACCGGTGCTATAATTCTTGTATAACCGAGGTTTGTTTGAGCAGTTTTTAGGGTTGCCTGATATTGGCGGATTTGAGCGCGTGCGGCCTCAATTTGTGCTAAGTCTGAATAGTAATTGCTTTTCATCTGATCAAGTTCGCTTTTTGCAACAAAGTTTTTTGCATAAAGGTTTTTGTATCTTTCATACATTTTTTTATCGTATTCCGCAATTGCCTGAAGTTTTGCGACGTTAGCCTGAGCGTTGTTAATTTGGGCTTGGTTTTGCTGTACAGAGGCTTCAAAGTTAGCGGGGTCGATTTGGGCAAGAATTTGGCCTTTTTTTACTTGCGAGTTGAAGTCTACATAAATTTCTTTTATCAAACCTGACACTGTTGAACCTACGCTTACTGTGTTTACAGGGTTAATAGTCCCGGAGGCTTCAACAACTTCGGTTATAGTACAACGCCGGATTTTTCTGGTTTCGTACTTCACTTGTTTTTTAATTATCGTATGGGCCCCGGCGGCTAAGGCTAAAATTAGAAGCGTGATTATTGGTATTAAAATTCGTTTTTTCAATTTCATTATTTATCCTCTATTGATATTTTAACATCAGGTTTAAGAGCGATTGCCTGCTCAAGTTTTGCTCTTGCGACGTTGTATTCATAAACGGCTTTGACATATTCTTGCTGAGCGTTGTTGTAGTTAACTTTTGCATCTTGAAGCTGGATGTAATCACCAATTCCGACAAAGTATCTGCCATCAGCAAGTTCAAGGTTTTCGAGTGTTTGCTTTACTTTGACAGCCAAAAGCGGAATTTGTTTTTCTAATTGTATCATGTCAATATATGCAGCTTGAACTTCAAAATAGATATCTTGTTTAAGTAAATCAATTTCGTTTTCAGCAATATCAACTTGAATTTTAGCGGCATCGATTTTGTTTTTCTGACCCATAATATTGACATTTGTTTTGAGCGAAACGCCCAGCGTAAATGAATTTTGCGAATTTGTATCTCTAAAACCATATCCGGCAGAACCGCTTAATTCAGGATAATATTCTCTTTTTACAGCGAGCAAAGACTGCTTCATCGCGTTAAGAGTGGCGTCATAAGCTTTTAAATCCGGACGATTTTTTACTGCCATTTCAACTGATTCCTCAAAGGTATATGGAAAAGGCTTAAATTTATAATGTTCTATGACATCTAATTTTTCAACTGACGATGTTAAAAAAGCGTCAGAAACCCCTTGCGGCGGAGCACTCAAATCTTTTTTCTCGGAAATTTTTTCTAGATTTACAGGAATAACATTTCGTTGAAAGTTGAATGTTTCTGTATTTTTAATTTCATAATCGGGCGCATAGGCAATATACATTGCATTATTTAATTTAACCAGAGCATTTTTATAAGTGTTTTCTGATTGGACAAGCGAAACTTTTGAGTCGCTCAGATATACTTCCGCATTTACAAGGTCGATTTTAGATTTAATTCCTTCATCAAAGTAGGCTTTTGTTCTTATGTAATTTCTTTCGTTGATTTGAACATTGGCTCTGTTTACATCGACATTGGCTTTTGCCGCAAGAACCGCATAATAATAATTTTTAACAGTGTAAATTGTTGATAAAACAGTGTTATCAAATGAGTATTGAGATGATATTTTGTTAAATTTTTCCATACGGATTTTGGCGTTTGTTTTTCCAAAATTCCATATAAGCTGGTTAATCGAAGCTTCTGCGCTTAAATAATTGCTGCTTGTATTTCTGATGTTGTTATTGTTTTCGTTAAGATTGTAACCTGTGCCAACCCCAAGCGTCGGAAAGAATTCAGATTTAGCAAGTCCTACATCTGTTTTGCTTAACTTGTAGTTAAAACGGGCTTTTTTCACTGCTGGGCTGTTTTGGAGTGCAATATCAATGCAATCTTCCATAGAAAGAACAATTCCTTTTTGTACAGCCGCTATTTCAGCAGCATCTGCTGTCCAAATCGTAAATACCAATACTATGATTGTTAAAAATAATTTTGATTTTCTAATGAAATTCAATGGCGAAAATCCTCAGAATCGTTGTTCCATTTATATTAACGATTTTATAATAGGATTTGTTCATTTTAATCATTTATGTATATTAAATTATTCAAAAAAGAAATTAATTACTTTCTTTAATAGTCCAAAAATCGCGTTGAAACATTACTAAAAATGGAATAATTTCTAATCTTCCGACAAGCATAGAGATTACCATAATGATTTTTGTAGTAAGATGCATGCTGCTGAATGAACCCATAGGGCCGGCTATAGAGCCAAAACCGAGGCCGATATTGCCAAGTGCAGTTATAGAACCCGTCAGTCCAATAGTTGTGTTCTGTTCAATCAATGCAATTAACACCGCTCCAACTGCAAAAAGCATTATGTAAAAGAATACAAATACAATTATTTGTCTTATAACTTCAGGCTGGACAATTTGATTATCTATTTTTATATTTACAACAGCATTTGGGTGTAAAATTCTGATTAGAGAACTTTTCATTGACTTAAATACCAAAAGCCATCGTGTCATTTTTATGCCGCCGCCGGCAGAACTAGAGCACGAACCCATAAACATTACCATAAACAATAAAATTTTTGCGGTCAAATCCCAGTTGTTAAAATCAGTATTTGCGCTGCCAGTGGACGTCGTAATGCTCACAACCTGGTACAATGCATCAGTGATTCCTTGGAATATACTGTAGTTATTATTAACGACTAGAGCCAATGTTATTAAGCCGGACATAAGAAGCACCATAAATAAATATGTTTTAAATTCTTCGTTTTTAAAAAACAATGAAATATTTTTTTGACTAATCACCTTGTATTGAAGGTTAAAACTTGCACCGGCAAAAAACATAAAAACAATTATAATCCAGTTTATAGTGTTAGAGTGATAACCTGCAGTACTTTGTGGGTTTGGTGAAAAACCTCCGGCTGCTAAGGTTGAAAGTGAATTACATAATGCATCAAATAAAGGCATTCCTGCCAAATGCAGCAAAATTATTTCTATCAGTGTCATACCGGCATATACTTTCCATAAAGCAGAGGCAGTGTTTCTTATTCTTGGCGTAATTTTGTCTTCTGTTGGGCCCGGGGCTTCGGCAAAGAACATTTGCCGTCCTGCAACCGCAAATTGCGGCAGAATTGCAATGAACAAGACGATTATTCCTAAACCGCCCAACCACTGAGTAAATGAGCGCCAAAAGAAAAATGCTTTTGGATAATCAAAGTGAGTAAGAATTGTTGCCCCTGTTGTCGTTATTCCAGAAACTGATTCGAAAAGAGCATCTATCGGATGTAAACCGTAAAAAAGATACGGCAAGCCTGATATTATTCCGAAAATTATCCATGCAAATGCTACAATACAAAGAGCTTCACCCTTTTTGATATCGTTTAAACTTTCTATCTTATATGCATTTTTGACAAATTTTCTCAGAGCATGGCCCGTCAATATTGAAAAAATTCCTGCTGTAAAAAAAGGCAAAATCGAATTGTAATCTTTATAGAATATTGCAACAATTATTGGAATAAGTATTACAAATCCGATGTATTTAAAAATTAAACCTAAAGCATTTGCCAAATAATTTAAACGCATATTACTTTACCTTAAAAAATTTCTTAATTTCATCAGCATCTTCTGCCTTTGTAAATATGATTAAAATATCGCCGGTATGGATTTCAATGTCGCCTTTCGGGATTATAACGGAATTTTTTCTTTCCACAATACCGATAATTGCGCGTTTTGGCATTGATAAATCCATGATTTTTTTGCCATGGAATTCTCTTTGCACTGCAATTTCCAAAACTTCGCCCTGGCCTTGTTCGACTGTTGCCAAAATATCTACATCATTTTCCAATAAATCATTTCTTACTTCATTTATAGCTGAGTTTTTAGGAGAAATCGCGATATCAATACCGACTTTTTCAAAAAGCGGGATATTCAAAACTTTGGAAACTCTTGCTATAACTCTTTTTACACCAAGCTGTTTTGATAAAAGAGAACATAAAAGATTGCGCTCGTCATTATTTGTAACACTTATTACAACATCGGATGAACCTATATCTTCTTCATCAAGCAATTTTAAATCCGTCCCGTCTCCGTTTAAGATTAGAGTATTGCTTAACTCTTGCGAAAGACATTGGCATCTTTCGTAACTTTTTTCAATAATTTTTGTTTTAATTTTTAAAGTTTCCAGGCTTTTCGCAAGCATCAAGCCTACGTTGCCGCCGCCGATGATTGAGACATTTTTAACATATTCTTTTTCGTGAAAAAAAGTTCCTGCAAGAATATCAAGAGAATGAGAAGTGCCCATAAAAATCAGTTTGTCGCCAGCAAGAATTTCTGTTTCGCCATAAGGAATGAAAAGCTGGCAGTTGCGGGTAATTCCGACAATAAGAGTTTCGTTTGTAAATCCTACGTCTTTAATTTTTTTATTTACAATGGCATTGTCTTCGCGGACTTTGTACTCCAAAAGCCTTGCTTTGCCATCTGCGAAGTTTTCAACATCAAGAGCATGAGCCACAGTTACAATCCGGAAAATTTCTTGTGTTAAAAGTTCTTCCGGCCAGATTATGTAGTCTATAAATACATCTGTAAAATAATCATCATTTTTTTCATAAGTGAGAGTATTTTTATATTCTTCTTTGCTGACAAAACATATGGTTCTTATTTTGCCGTATCTTTTGGCTGCAAGACAGGCAACAATATTCATCTCATCCATGTTTGTGCAAGCTATAAATATGTCTGAATTTTTCACATCAGCACATTTTAATACTTCAATATCGCTGGCATTGCCTTGAACATAACTTATATCAAGCTTAGAAAATTCATTAGTACAATTTTCTTCTTTATCAATGATTGTGATGTCGTGGTCTTCAAAAAATTCTGTTGCTAAAAGACATCCGACTTCTGTTGCGCCGTAAATAATTATTTTCATAACGAATGTATTTTATCTTAAACAGTCTTTTTTTACAAGCCGGCTTTAGTAAAGTTGAGAAAGTCCAAAGATAATTATGTTTTGGACAAGCTGCAAAGCAAGTATTGCCACAATCGGAGAAATATCAATCATGCCAATAGGAGGTATGAATTTTCTAAAAATTCCAAGGTAAATTTCTGTAACTTCATAAATAAATTTCCACGGCTGCTTAAACCATTGTATATTTGGAATCCAGCTTAAAAATATTCTTAAAATAATAAGAAAATAAAAAACCGCGAAAATGTTATTTATACCGAAAATTATGCTTTTTATCATTTTTTAATCTCCGATTACAGTTGAGAATTTTTCTTTGTGAAAGCACAAGAGCAGTTGTTTCTTTCCGTCGGGATGTTTTCAATCATTCTAAACAGGAGTTCTTTTAAGTTAGAAAGATTAGAATTAAATACCTGAATGACTTCGTGGTGAGAAACTGGCGGAACATCTCCTACTAACCCTGCATCATAATCTGTAATAAGAGAAATGTTAAGCGGACACATGTCTAATTCTTTGACAAGATAAGCTTCAGGGAAAGCTGTCATGTTTATAACTTCCCAACCTTGGTTTGTAAAGAATTTAGATTCAGCTTTTGTAGAAAAGCGCGGGCCGTTTATAACAACGACGGTTCCTGTTTCGTGAATATTAATACCTAAATCCTTACCGGTTTTGATTGCTAATTCTCTAAGTTCAGGACAATAAGTTTCTGCTGCAGAAGGGTGGGTTACGATTGGACCTTCAAAGAAAGTTGATTTTCTGCCGTCAGTCCAGTCAACAAACTGATCGCATATTACAAAATCGCCGGGTTTAACGTGTTTTTGAAGGCTTCCGGCAGCACACGGAGAAATTACTCTTTCAACACCAACAGATTTCATAGCCCAAACGTTTGCGCGGTAATTTAAAAGGTGCGGCAATATGGTATGATTTCTGCCATGTCTTGGCATAAAAGCAACTTTGTGAGGGCCGATTTTGCCGATAAATAAATTATCACTTGGCATTCCGTAAGGAGTTTCAACTCTGACTTCTTCGATGTCTTCAAGGAAATTGTAAAATCCTGATCCGCCAAATACACCGATAGTTGCTAATTTTTTATTTTCCATATGCTTTCCTTTCTATTCTTTTGTAATTATGTTTAATTTTAGCATAAAAATATTGTTGCGTAAACTAATTAAAAAAATAATAAACATCAGAAAATAGTGTAAGTTTTACAATATATAAAGCCTTGTACTGAGCGGGTTTTGAGGTGTTTGTAAAGTTTAGGGGTTGAAATTCAAAATTTTTGTAGTATGCTGTATATATAAATTCAATTCTTGGAAGTGAAAATTCCTAGAAAAAGAAGGGAAAGCAAAAGTAATTTTCAAGAATTTCCAATTTACAACCAGAGGATTACATTTTGAAAAAACTATTACTTATCACTATGGCATTAGTGGCATTTTTGTGCACTCCTGCGCACGCTGCTGATGTGAACACAGTGAAAGCCACAATAGTGAAACATGCTGTTGAACTAGGTGTTGACCCTGCAATTGCACTTTCTATTGCAAGAACAGAATCAGGGTTTAGACATGAGGCAAGAAGCAACCACGGCGCAGTCGGAGTTTTCCAATTAATGCCGTCGACTGCAAGAAGAATGGGATTAAATCCTTATTCACTAAATGATAATATCCGAGGCGGTATTATGTATTACAAAATGATGTACAAGATGTTTGGCTCAATGGAGCTGGCTCTTGCTGCATACAACGCAGGCCCGGGCAATGTTAAAAAATATAAAGCCGTCCCTCCATATGCAGAAACAAGACGTTTTGTAAGTAAGATTATGACAGATTATCATCGTTACAAGGCAAATCCTGACCCGATGATGGTCAAAGCAGTTAAACCGGTTTCTCCGGCAAAACCAAAAGTACAAGGAACAGTTGCAGCAAAACCGCTTGCACCTTCCAATGTAAATGTACAGGAAGTTAAAAATGCAAAAATTGAAGTTGTCGATGAAACTCCAATTGAGCTTGAAATCGAAACAACAACTCTTGCTATCTAGTTTAACAACGATTGAAAACTATTGTAAACCAAATTAAAAAAAACGACTCTATTTGTTTGAGTCGTTTTTTTTTATTAGTTAATTGTTATATGCTTCGTAAAATGTTTTTAAAAGCTCTTGACCTTTTAAAATAGACTTATAATCAACGTTTTCTTCAGAACAGTGCATATTATGAACGTTCGCAAGTCCTACTAAATAAGGCAGAAATTTTTCACCCCTTGAATTTTCTCGGTTTGCATAAATATGGGTTTCAGCACCGGCATGAAATGATGAAATCTCAGGAGTAACCCCGGCTTTTTTCGCCGCAGTTTCAAACAAAATCGGAATATATTCATCAGATGATTTCTCAAAAGCCGGAAGATGCTCTTTGAACGTTATTTCAGCAGAAGCAATGTTTTCATATTCTTTGTTGAAGTCGTCTATTTCAAATAACATACGGTTAATAAGCTCTTCTTCGACTTTTTTGTCTGAACTTCTTATTGAGTAGCTGGCTTCGGCTGTTGTGTTAATGATATTTGTAACGTTTAAGTCGCCAGAAATAATTCCGCCAATGTTACAGGATGTAATAACTTCGCCGTCTTCAGAGTAATAAACGCCTTGAGGAAGATTTGCAACAATGTCGGCAATAAGTTTTGCTGCATTTTCGCGCGTCATATCGCCAATGTCAATACCTGAATGGCCGCCTTTGAAAGATTTAACTTTTATTCTTGCTGTTGTGTAGCTTGCGCCCGAAGTCATTAATTGTCCGAGGCTATCGCTGTCAAGAACAAGAACATATTTTGAGTTTAATTTATTAAATTCAACATTTCTTATTCCGCTGGCACCGTTTTCTTCGTCGCGTGTAAACACAAGCTCAAGCTCTCCGTGAGGAGTGTTTGACTGAGCAAGCTCGGTTGCAAAATATAGTGCATTTGCAACTCCGGCTTTATCGTCTGCTCCAAGTGTGCGGTCTTTTGCACGGATTAAATCCCCGTCGAGATAAATTTCTACAGGACTGTCATCGCCTATTACATCCATATGCGCAGAAAGCAAAAGCGGTGCTTTTGTGCTGTCTGTTGCAGGAACTGTTATATAAACATTTCTATAATTATCCAGTCTGCATTGAAGATTGTTTTCACGGCAATATTTTTGCAAAAATTCGATAACTTTATCTTCTTTTAAAGACGGTGAAGGAATTTCTGCAAGTGTGCAAAACAAATTTACCAATTTGTGTTCTTCTCTTAATTCATTTATATTCATTCTATTTTCCTTAAAGAGTTACTTTTTTAGCATTAATTATTATAACACACATTTAAAATTTTTAAAAGAGTAAATTGTACATTAATAATAATTACATTTATTTTATATGCAAAACACTGACGCCATCGCCTCCTTCACCGTCTTTACCGGGGCGAAAGCCTGCTACATAGGGGCTTGTTGATATGAAATCTCTGACAGCAGATTTTAACGCCCCTGTGCCATGCCCGTGTATCACCGTAACCTGAGCAAGGCTTGCCAGGCTTGCCTGATCAAGATAAATTTCAAGTTCATCCAGAGCATCTTCAACTCGCTTGCCTCTCAAATCTAAGCGATTTGATAATGTTACTTTTCTTAACTCAAATTTTTCAAAACTTGCAGGCTTATAACTTTCAGATTTTTTGTCAAAAGCCTTGTCATAGGGCGCAAGTTTTTCTTTATCGATTTTAGTTTTTATGTTACCCATTTGTACATAAATTTTGCCGTGCTTGTCCGGCTCGGAAAGTACAGTTACAGACTGATGAATTTCTTTTAAAATTAGTTTGTCGCCCGGCTTTACTTTTGAAAAATCAACCGGCGCATAGGTATTTTTATCTTCATACTCGTCAATTTTTCTTCTGAAATTTTCTTCAAGTTTTGCCAGCCTTGCGTAAGAGCGTCTTGCAATTTTTTCTGACTTTTCGCGCCGAAGCTCGTCAAGAATATCTTTTATTTCAGCCTTAACTGACAGCAATTCATAATCAAATTTTGTTTTAATATTTTTAATTGTTTTTTTCTTTTCTTTTTTTACAGTATTTAAATTTTCTTCATATTCACGCTTAATTTCTTCTGTATTTTCTTTTAAACTTTCTGTTTCTTTTAAATTCTCATTAAGTTTCTGCTGAGTTTGCTGTAATTTTTCAACAACAAGAATTGAGGGATCTTTTTGGCGTATGAGAATTTCGCGGGCGTCTTGAGCAATTTCTTTTGGCAAACCTAAGTTTTCAGAAATTGCGATTGCGTTGCTGAGACCGGGAATTCCAATGAGAAGCTTGTATGTTGGTTTGAGAGAATTTGTGTCGAATTCTACAGACGCATTTTTGAAAAAAGGATTTGAGTATTCAAGAGCTTTTAATTCTCCGTAATGCGTGGTTACTGTTGAAAAAGCCCCTTTTTGTGCGAGGTTTTCAAGGATAACCTTTGCGAGTACCGAACCTTCTTGAGGGTCAGTGCCGGCGCAGATTTCGTCTAATAAAACATATGTTTCATTATCGCTTTGGTTGATAATTTCTATTATATTTGTCATATGAGATGAAAATGTCGACAAACTTTGCAAAATGCTCTGATCGTCTCCAATATCTGCAAAGACTTTTTTAAAAGGATAAATTTTGGCCATTGTGCAAGGGAGGAAAAAACCAGCCTTTGCCATTAAAATAAATAAACCTATGGTTTTTATAGTAACTGTTTTTCCGCCTGTATTAGAACCGGTTATGATTACTGATTTGTAATCTTTGCCGATTTCAAAGTCATTTGAAACTATATTTTCTACGACCCCTATCAAAAGCGGGTGGCGCATGTTTTCAAATGAGAGCTGCTTTTCTTGCGTAAGCTCAGGCTCAATTGCGCCAATTTTAGCGGCATATCTCGCTTTTGCAAAATGAAAGTCAATTTCAGCAAGTGTTTTTTCTGAAATTTTTATGTCTATGAGTTTATTCTTAACTTTGTTGGAAAGCTCAACAAGAATTCTAACTTCTTCTGCATGTATTTGTACCTGGACTTCGCGGATTTTGTTATTCAGCGGCACAAGCTGCTCGGGTTCAATATAAAAAGTTTTGTTTGTCGCTGAAACATCGTGCACAATTCCGGGGACTTTGCTTTTTGAAGGTGCTTTTACCTGAAAAACAATCCGCTCATCACGGGTTGTGTAAATGTTTTCTTGCAGGTGTTTCGCAAAATCTGTATTGTTTAACAAGTCATTTACTTTGTTGCGTAAATTCTTTTCTGTATCAAAAAGTGAGGCATAAAGACTTTTTAATTCAGGCGTGGCATCTTTTTTAATTTTTAAATCCTCGTCAAACGTTGAAAAGATTTCTTCTTCTAAATCTTTTTGCGATATTAAATTATTTGAAAGCTCTTTCAACTGGTGAAGCTCATCGTTTTCAGAAAGAAATTTTTTGACTTGTCTTGATGATTTCAGAGTTTTAGCAACATCAACAAGCTCGCTTTCTGTCAAATAGCTAACAAGAGAATTTTTTTGAATTTGCGAAATATCCGCAACAAATTCAATGGGAATATCCTGTGCATAATCAAGAATAGACATTGCTTCTTTGGTGTAGTTTAAAGCTTTTTGAATGTCCTCAAAGTTTTCGTAGACCTTCGCATTCAGCGCCAGAACACTGCTTTGTTGAATCTTAGCAAAGCCTGAAACTTTTTGTTGAATTTTATCAAACTCAAGTGTTTTTAAAGTTTTTGTAAGGATATCCATGCTTATATCTTTGCAAAGATAAAGAATATTTGCAAGCTATATTCCTTGAAGATAAACGTCTTCTAAAAATTTAATTTCAAACTCAGTGCCGGCTGGAATTGAAATATGAGAACCTTTTGCAAACAAGCCGAATAATGGCGAGCCAATAATGTTTACACCATAAACTAGAACGCCTGAAACGGCAGTAAATGGTGTTAAAATAAGCGTCCAAGGGTTTTGTGATAATTTTGAAGTCCCACGCATTGCCTTTTTGTAGAATTTAGCGCCCGGCTGCATTGATTTAGCAACACCTTTAAAATAACCTCTCTGGCCTTTTATATTATTTAAAAAAATTTTTTTGTGTCCGGCTTTTGTAATTTTAGCGTGCACAGAGTAAGTTCTTCCCCTGAACACCATACTTTCAACCATAATAACCACAAGCCCGCCGTTTCCGGAAATCTGAGGTGTATGAGAATTCGTTACAACGGCAGAAAATTTTGTTCCGGCCGGAATAGTTACATAACGCTGTCCTACGGGTTTTAACGACGTAAACGAAAGCCGCGTACCTTCTGGAGAATAGTCAGAAATTTTAGCTGAAGACTTAACCCTGAATTTCGTACCTTTTTTGATTTTTACCGCAGTAAAATCATCTTTAGAAACTTGTGAACCCGGCAGGTTTTTAATAACTTTCCCGGATGTTTGCGAATGTTCAATAGACGGAGCTGATTTGGGAGGAGTTGAAGTCCTAGCGGGTTGTGAAGATGGAGATTTTGACGGTTGCGCAGTTTTTGGCAAAGGCGGCAGATTGTCCTGTTCTATTTGAGAGGCATTGTAATGTTTTCTTATTTCTTCATCCACTGATAAATCCAGCTCCAGCGCTATTGCCGGAGCTGAAATTATTAATATTGTTAAAATTGTACAAATAATTTTATTTAAGTAATTCATTAATTGCTTTAGCCGCTTTTTTGCCTGCACCCATTGCATTGATAGCGTTAGATTCGCCGACCGGTGCGACGTCGCCGCCTGCGAACACCGTCGGAATATTTGTACAGCGTGTTTCGCCATCAACAGTTATGTAGCCGCGTTTGTCGGTAATAATTTCTATGCCTTCAGCTTCTGCTGAACGTTGGATAATCGGGTTAGGGCCTGTGCCAAGTGCCACAATTACTGTATCAAGATCCATAACTTCAGTTTTACAGGTTGAAAC
>USGC01000024.1 GCA_900554095.1 uncultured bacterium | reverse complement strand
GTTTAATTGCTCCTGATGGTACAGAGACTTTTCCAATAGCTCCTGATGGGAATGATGGACGTTGGAGAGTTGGTAGGGAACGAATGAATGAATTATTACAAAATGACCTTGTACATTGGGAAATGAAAGAAGGGAAATGGATACCTTACGAAAAAGAATATTTTGCAAACCAAGTGAAAGTCTTAAAACAAAGAAGTATTTTATATGATGTAGCAAATACTGGCGACGGCTCAAATGTTTTAACTGGCTTGTTCAGTACAAAAGATATGTTTGAAAATCCAAAACCAATTGAACTTGTAAAAGTTTTTCTTGAAGCAACAACAAAGGACAATGACATAATCCTCGACTTTTTCAGTGGCTCGGCGACAACAGCTCATGCAGTAATGCAGTTAAATGCAGAGGACGGCGGAAACCGCCAATTTATAATGGTACAGCTGCCTGAACTATGCGATGAAAAATCAGAAGCCTACAAAGCCGGCTACAAGAATATTTGTGATATCGGCAAAGAACGCATACGTCGTGCCGGCAAAAAACTTACAGAAAATAACGGTCAACTTGCATTGGAAGAAAAGAAACCATTAGACATAGGTTTTAAAGTATTTAAACTGGACACCTCCAATTTGGTAGAGTGGGACAGCACGCCGACACAAGATGAACAGGTTGTTGCTCAAAGATTTTCATTACTGAACGAAACTATCAAGCCCGACCGTAACGACCTGGATGTTGTCTATGAAGTAATGCTAAAAATGGGAATTCCGCTTGATTACAAAGTAATTCCTACACAAATTAACGACAAAAAAGCGTATTCAATAGGGGACGACTGCTTAGTTCTAATTTGTCTTGATTACGGCAAAGACGGCATAACTCCTGAAGATATAAAAGAAATGTGCGAGCTTATACCTGCAAAAATCGTATCTTCGGAACAAGCTTTCAAAGACAGCACAGCTCTTTCAAATGCATACTACATCCTGAAAGACAAAGATATTGAGATGAAACTTTTATAAGATTGGAGTGTTAAGGGTTGAGAGTTCAATTAGAAAATACTGCAAAATATAAAAGTAAAAAGTTTGCCGTTAGAATAGTAAACTTATATAAGCATCTTTGTAACGAAAAAAGCGAGTATATTTTATCAAAACAAATATTAAGATCAGGGACAAGTATTGGAGCCAATTTCGCAGAAGCCGAATGTGCTAGTAGCAAAAAAGACTTTTTAAATAAAGTGTATATTGCTTTAAAAGAATGTGCAGAAACAGCTTATTGGCTGGATTTACTGTGTGAAACCGAATATTTGAATGAAAATGAATATAATTCTATAAAAGCAGATTGTGAAGAATTAAGAAAAATGCTTTCTTCTACTACAAAAACATTAAGCTTAACTCTTAACTCTCCAAACTCCAAACTAACGAATGAGGGAGGTACGACCGAATGAAGTTGAAGTTTAAAAATCAAGAATTTCAAACAGAGGCAGTAAATGCGGTTGCTGATTTATTTGCAGGACAAAAAAAATCAACCACGACTTTTTCTATTGACCGTAACCCCGATCAGATGAAGTTAATTCAGAATGATTTCGGGTTTGGTAATAAGCTTGAAATTGCCCAGGACACCCTGCTTTCAAATATGCATTCAATTCAAAGACGTCACAAATTACCGCTGTCACGTGACTATGACAGCCGCCAGTTTTCTATTGAAATGGAAACCGGAACGGGTAAAACATACGTTTACACAAAAACAATTCTTGAACTCAATAAGCGTTACGGATTTTCAAAATTTATCATAGTTGTTCCGACAGTTGCAATACGTGAAGGGGTTTTCAAGTCCTTGCAGGTAACGGAAGAACACTTCAAAAACCTATACGACGGAATTCCATACAGATATTTTATTTATAACTCTGCTAAACTTTCGGATGTCCGCCAGTTTGCAACATCAGGCAATATTGAAATAATGATTATAAATATTGACGCATTCAAAAAAGCCGAAAATATAATCAATCAGGAGCAGGACAAACTCAACGGCGAAACCGCTATGAGATATATTCAGGATACAAATCCCGTTGTAATTATTGACGAACCGCAATCCGTTGACAACACGCCAAAAGCTAAAGAGGCAATTCAATCTTTAAATCCTCTTTGTGTTCTCCGCTACAGTGCAACTCACAGAGAAAAAATAAACCTGTTATACCGCTTAACTCCTGTTGATGCATACCAAATGGGACTTGTAAAGCAAATTTGTGTTTCGTCAAACTCTGTAACTAATGACTTCAACAAACCGTATATACATTTAAAATCAGTATCAAATCAAAACGGGTTTACGGCAAAAATTGAAATAGATATTGAAAGCAAGGCCGGAAAAGTCGAACGTAAGACGATTACTGTCAAACCCGGTGATGATTTATTTATGCTTTCGGGAAAGCGTAGTTTATATGAAGGCTACACAATCGAAGGCATTGATTGCACAAAAGATTTTGAATGTGTTGAATTTACAAACTCTGAAACCGTTAAACTCGGCAAATCTATCGGAAGTATTGATGAAAATATAATTAAGCGTGCTCAAATATACAGAACAATTGAAGCACACCTTGAAAAAGAACTCCGCTATCACGGCAAAGGTATAAAAGTTTTGTCATTATTCTTTATTGATGAGGTAAAAAAATACCGTACTGAAACAGGCGAAAAAGGTATTTATGCTCAGATGTTTGAAGAATGTTATAACGAGCTTATGAGCAAAGAAAAGTATGCCCCTCTGAAAACTTATTTTAATACAGATGTTGAAAAAGCCCACAACGGCTACTTTTCACAGGATAAAAAAGGAATTTACAAAAACACTAAAGGCGATACCCTCGCAGACGATGATACTTATAACACAATTATGAAAGATAAAGAGTGGCTTTTGTCTTTCGATTGTCCTTTAAGATTTATCTTTTCCCACTCTGCTTTAAAAGAGGGCTGGGACAACCCGAATGTATTTCAGGTTTGTACATTAATTGAACAGAAATCAACATTTACCTGTCGTCAAAAAGTCGGACGTGGTTTAAGGCTTTGTGTAAATCAGGACGGTGAACGGATTGAAGATAGAAATATAAACATTCTGCACGTAATGGCAAACGAAAGTTTCGCTGAATTTGCCGAAACTCTGCAAAAAGAAATTGAACAGGAAACCGGTATGAAGTTTGGTGTATTGCAGCTTAGTGCTTTGATGGATTTGACTTACGAGGAAAAAGTCGAAATTGAACACCAGATGGATGAAGCCTCTGCCTTTGATGTTTATGAAGCACTTGTTGCGAATGATGTTCTTGATACTAACGGCAACGTAAAAGAAGATGTAAAAGTTGAAGAAATTAAACTTCCTGAAATAGCAGAGCCGTTAAAACAAGAAGTCAAAAAAATAATGAAACAGGCTGAACCTGTAACTTTTGAAAAACTGAAAGAAGTTAAATGTGTTGAAACCCGTATTGAAGAAAAAATATTTACGCACGAGCAAGCCTCAGAGATTATGGAAGAACTCAAAGAAATGAAAGTAATCTCAAAAGAGGGTAAAATAAAAGACACAATGAAAGCACAGCTTAAAGCCGGCAAACTTGATTTGAGCGAACGCTATTCAAAAGCCGCACAGCGTGCAATTATTCAAGCGTTAGAAAAAGCCGACAACCGCCCTGTTATTCGTGATGCGAATAAAGAAGTTATGGTTAAACTGAAAAAACAGGCAATTTTATCCCCAGAATTTAGAGAATTGTGGGATAAAATTAAACAAAAAACAACATACAGAGTAAATATTGACACTGAAACCTTAATTAAAAACTGTGTAAAAGAGCTGTCTGAAATGCCGGTTATTCCAAAAGCAAGACTTGTTTCATCAACTGCTGAAATAGAACTTGAAAATGCCGGAGTTTCCTCAACAGAAATGCATAGAAGAAGTTTGGATATTGCAGGCTCTTATGAAGTTCTGCCGGATATTGTCAGATTGATTTCAGCCGAAACGCTTTTAAAACGGAGCGATATAATTCGTATATTACAGGAAAGCGGCAGAATAAAAGATTTTATAAACAATCCTCAAGGATTTTATGAAAAAGCACTTGAGATAATATCGCGCAACCGCCACAGTTTGGCTATTGACGGCATAAAATATGTTAAACTTGCAGGTGAGGAATATTATGTTCAGGAAATTTTTGACAGCGAAGAACTTCTTGCAAATCTTGACCGTAATGCCGTTGAGGTAGAGCACAGCGTTTATGATTATCTGATTTATGACAGTGGGGTTGAAAGCAGATTTGCAATATCACTTGATGAAGATCCTGATGTAAAAATGTTCTTCAAAATCCCTCCAAGGTTTAAAATTGAAACTCCGATTGGAAGTTATAACCCTGATTGGGCTGTGTTCTTGGAAAAAGATGGAGAACACAAACTTTATTTTGTACTTGAAACAAAAGGAACAACAAGCCTATTTGATTTGCGAAGTCCTGAGAAACTTAAAATACATTGTGGCAAACAACATTTTGCAGCACTTGAAGACGGCATCCAGTTCTCAGAAGAACCTGTTAAGGATTGGAAAGAGTTTAAAATTAGGGTGTGATATGAATATTAAAATTTAAAAAAAATAATCCATGAAGGAGAAAAAGTTTTAGCTACAAAATTTATTAAAGATGAAGGTGGTAGATATAGATCTATAGATGCTTATGGGAATAGACACGAGGGACCTCATATTAAAAACACGTACGTTGATAGCGACTTATTTATTAAGTGGTATGAAAAAGTAAAAATATTTTTGATACAACATAAGTTAGAAGAATCAATTGTTAAGCCAAATACTTTTATGAAAAATTATGATATTGCAAGGGCTCAGGTTGCAAAACTAAAAGGTATATTGGAATTAAATGAATTTGATAGTACTCAAATTATAAACAATTCCTTAAAAGATTTTAATGTTTTTATTGGGCATGGGCATCATTTATTATGGGCAAGGATAGCGTTGTTCTTATTGGAAGAACATAATATTAAGTCTGTACATTACGAAAGTGAATGCCGAACCGGCTTGTCGATTGATAATGTTATTAAGAAATTTAAACAAAATGAAAAGATTAAATTTGCAATATTTACGCTTATGAAAGAAGATGAAACTGCTGATGGGCAAGTACGTGCCAGACAAAATGTAATACACGAATTACGTATTTTTAGAGATAAGTTAGCTTCCAATAAAATTGCAATAATAGTCGAAAAAGGGCTGGAAAAACCTTCTAATATTGATGGAATTGAATATATAGAATATTCTGGAGATATTTGTTCAGTATTTTATAAAATTGAAAAAATGCTTAAAAGGGAAAATTTAATATAATAATGTTCAAGTTAACACAGAAAAGACAGCCCACTTGCCTTGTGCCATGTGCGTTTTCTTATGTTTTTAAAATACAAACTATGAGTATTAAACGGTTTTAATAAAAAAAATCGGGGAAAAGTTTATTAACAAATATTAAGTAAATTTTTCTTTAAATCATGATACAAATCTTCAAAAGTTCTTTCTCTTCGCCATATTTTTTCTGCTAACTTATGATGTAATTTCGCTTGATTAGTATTATGTGCAACCTGTCTCGTTAAATAACTATAAACTTTCTTGAAATTTTGGATTTCAGTTTTACTAAAAGCTTTCCCGTTAGTTTCTCTCAAAAGTTTTTCACTCACAAAAACCTGATTATTATATACATAAAAATATGCATATTGTTCAAAAAATATTCTATACCTCCCGATTTGTGGTTTTTCAAAGAAATAATTTAACAAAATTTTATGCTGTCTTTCATAAATCAATTTTCTGAATTCCGTATAGAAATCGGCAATACAACTATTATTTAAGTTCAATAAATATGCCGTTTTCTGAGTTTGTAATCCAAGACAAAAAGATTTAATTAGTAACTCAATTGTTTCCGGAGAATGAAATTGAAACATATAATGTAAATTTTTGTTTTCTCTTTTAACATTACTTGTTGATGCAGAAGATTTTACATAAGAATAGCCTCCGACATTTTCTTCAATGTTGCCTTCATCAATTAAATATAAAAGCATGTTATCTAGAGTTTCTTCTTCAATTTCCAAATAGCTGAGAAGATCTTCACGCGTAAAGTTTTTTAATCGTCTGCATAGGGAAAGTAGTTTGTTGTCTTGGATTATAGACTGTTCAAAAGCTTTGTACTCCATTACGATTTACCTCCGGCAAATCTGCATTCCGTCAGATTTTTCACAGGGACGAGCTCGCTCACTTCGTTCGCCTCTGCTCTTGTCAAAATCCGCCTTTCATTAATTATTCCTTTCAAAGTATATTCGTCAATTTTATCAAATTTGTTTGTTTCAGATGTTTTTTCAATCCTGTGAATCAGCTTAACTAACTGTCTGAACTGGTTTGTCCTTGTTGCAAGATATTCTATTGCAGCCTCGGTAAAATTAAGCTCGGTAAGCTCATTAATAATTTCTTTAATATCTGAACTGTTAAATTGTTCGAATTTTAGTTTCTTAAAGATCCTGTCTTCAAAGTGCTTGAACCTTGCAATCTTTTTATCCATCACACCCATCCCGGATAAAACAACAGGGCATCCTGTAGAATCTTGAATATCTCTTAAAATTTCTATGACGTTTTTACTACTGAATAGGTAGTCAGCCTCATCAACTATGATTATTTTGGGATCTCGTTTTAAATGTTTGAGGATAAGTTTAAAATTTTCCTGCATTAAATACAGCGGTCTTTCCCCGAGTTCATCCACAATAGCTTGTAATAAACCGTTCTGAGTCATTTCATTATTGGCTCTTACATAAATAGCATCGTTTCTTGTAGCCCACCAAATTATAGCTTTGGTCTTTCCAAGCCCATGGTCGCCGTAAACTAATGCAAGTTTTGGGATGTTCGGCGGAAGTTTTTGGAGTTCATCCATCAATGCTACAAACTGCTTGACGTTTTTTGTTCTTACAAATTTTGTATTATTCATAATTAATCTCCGTATAAATTGTAATATTCATCACTTCTCATATAATCAGCGAGCCATTTTCTGTCTTCAGGATTTGTTGTTCCATTCGACATTAACCACTCATACTTTTCATAATTTGAATTGAATATTGGTACGTTCATTTGTTGTTCACGAGGTGTTTGCTTGGTGGCTCGCACTAAACGGCATTGCGAGTCTTGCTCAACGCAAGCCTCTCCAGCCTCTGCTCGCCTCCGCAATTTTCGTTCACGCTGAGGTTTTTCAATAATCGGTTGAATATCTATCACATTATCTTCAGGTTCAATTTCCAAAACTTCAGCTTTTTCGGTAGGGAAGTATTTCTGAAATTCTTTTTTAGCTTTCTTAAACTGCCGTTGCTGTCTCTGGTATTGCTGTTTGTATTCTTCCATATCTCTTACAGTTCCGAGAACATTTGCCATCGGATGAACTTTTTGTACCCTGTGAGCTACGCATAAAAACTCGCCTTTCATTGAGTAAACATGAACTTTTGAAAGGTCAAACAAGCTGTAGCGGATGTAAACTTTATCCCTAAGTCCGAGTATAACATCGCTTCTGTAATGCATTCCAAGGAATGTTATTCCATGTTTGTTTATTGTTCTTGCTTCTGTCTTCATCATTAAATCGTTGAGGATATTTATATCTATATCCTGTTTTTGAATACCATTTAACACTTCCCGAATAGTTTTTGAACGGTCGTTAGGGCAAGGTTTTGAGTTATGGTAATCAATCCAACAATCAATATATTTAATAACTTCCTGAACCGTCGGAATGTAGTTTTTATTCATCTTTCTGTGCATTTCACGGTGTAACTTCTCACCCCGTTTCATCCACGCCGGCTTATCTTCAATACTTGTTCCTATGTAACTCGGCATCATTTTTTCAAACTCCTCCTGAAATTCAAGGAAGAATCGCTCTATGATTTTTGCTCTTGCATTGTACGGTTTAGCAAAAACGGAGCGGATGCCTAAATTTGCATACACTCCGTTAAAGCCCTCCTCGTCAAAATCACAAGATTGAAAATACTTCGCTTTAAAGGCTCTACCGTTATCTTGGTATACAACCTTTGGAATCATACCTAAATTAATGATTGCATTTCTAAGTGCTGATGCTATGCATTGGGTATTTTCAGTCATCATAATTTCATAACCTACAAGTGCGGTTGACTTCCAATCTAAAAAGCCAACGAGTGTTGCTCTCGTTGGCTTGCCGGTGAATGGATTAATAACTTGAAAATTCAGAACGTGTCCGTCTGCTATTAAGACATCGCCGACACTAAGCACTGAAATATCCCGTTCAATATATGCTTCCACTTTATCGTGGTATGCTTTCTCGCCTTCTCTAAATAAAACCCATTTGTCATAATTATTCTTTTTGTAGTGTTCAGCGAATCTTTTAAAACTTAAATCGCATGGTAATGCCTCATACCCTCGTTTTTCAAGAATACTTTTACTTAAATGTACGGCTTTATTAAGACTAAATTTATTGGGATGCAGTAAGAATTTTAAAAATACTTGTTTCATTTCATCGTTTAGAATTGAGTTATATTCATTATGTTTGCTTACTTTATATCCCGGTATTAAACTTCTGTAATCGTTTGCTTCTTCATAAGTCGATAACCAACAATGCAATGTCCCGATTGAGATACTTCCTAAAAACTTGTAAACCGATGGAAGTAAAAGTCCTGAGTTATATAGTTCTAAAAATACAGAATCAGCCTCTTTTTTAGTTTTATATTGAGTTCTGACTTTCTGTAATTGATTAACAACATCTGCTCTTGCTAATGCTGTCATTCTAGCTTTTTCTGACATAAATGACGGTGTTTGAGGTTTATTGTTTACAGGAACTAATGCCGTACATTTCATTTCCTCATCTTCAAGTTTTTCCTGTATTTCAGGTTCTAAACTTGAATAAAGTATTTCATACGATTTACCGCCGAAAACTGTTACTTCACGAGCTTCGTACTTGCCTTTTTGAATAGCCATTCTTAAAGAACGATTGCTCTTTAATCCTTTGGCTCTCGCCACCTTATTTATATCTATATATTTATTCTTCATCGTACACACACATTAGCTCTGAAGACAAAGAATTTGAACACCACTTCCGAGCTTTGTGTCGATTTAGTATCAATTATTTTTATAGTATAATCAAGCTATCATGAATGACAAATATAATGAACAAAAAACAAATAATAACCAACTAGTTGATATTATTATGAATGACTGTCTTAATAATAGTATTGTAACTAAAGATATATATACAGATATTAAATATAAAAAAAAGAATATTGATTATAAGAATTTAAAAGAATTATATATAGTTTATGAAGTTATAGATTGCGATCCGGTAATAATTAAATGTCCTGTTGAACAATCAACATTACGATCTGTAACAATAAATATAAAAGATAGATATAAAGACCATTCTACAATAACAGAAAGTGGTAGACACGCTTACATTATAAAAAACTTTTATAGTAGAATTACAATAAAAAAAGAGGATTTAAATACCAATTTCGGTTATAAAGCTTCTATATCATATTCTGGAGCGTTAGCATATTTATTGCTTACTTATAAAGAACATATTTTATTAAAATTGAGAGAGGCTAACAATATTGAATTATATGAAAGATATGTAATCGCTTCATCAATAGATTTAGTTTATGGTTTAGAATATATTGCCAAGTATTTAAAAATGGATTATTTATTTAAATTAGAGGACGATACAATAATACCATTCAACGTAGATAATATATTACATTTTAGTAAAGCTTCAGAAAAATTTTCTGATTAAAACTTCAAAACACCTAATCCGACGTTTGTATTGCTTTCGTATCAATTAAAAGAATATTTTCCTCAAAAATTGATGAAAAATTTTCCGACCTTTTTTGAAAACGGACTTGCCCCAAAAAATCAATCTGTCTGTTAAAAATCAAACTAGGTGTAATACACACCGCTATTATTGGGTTTTAATGGTAAAATCAAACTGTCTGTTATAATCAAACTGGACGTTTAAATACACTCAATCAGGTATTAAAAAAGAGCCTCTTAAAAAGGCTCTTAATTTAATGGCGGGAACGACGAGGCTCGAACTCGCGACCTCATGCGTGACAGGCATGCGCTCTAACCAAACTGAGCTACGCTCCCATTTGTTTCGCCTATGTCTTTATTATATTTGCTCAATTTTAAAAATCAAGTACTTCTTTAAAATTTTTATTTGAAGTTAAACCGGTGAGGATTAATTCTTATAACCAATTTTAAATTGTCGGTTTGGCCATACTTGCCAAACCGACTCGCTGCTTATTCTACACATCGGATTTGGTTATAAGATCATTTAAGATGCCCTGTTCAAATGTAACTTCTTTACTAAATATTTCTTTTTCACGGGCTATAATATTTTTCAAGAATTGCGTCATATTATTACCTTCTATCTCAAAAAATCGCCCATTATTAAGATTTTTGATTTTATATATATTTCTAATGTCTTGATACCAAGATAAAAATCCTTCTATTGGTTTGCTGCCATGATCTTCCTGCCTTAGAGAAATTATTTCCAACTCATGATCAGGTCGTATTGCCTTGAAGCTATTTGTTAAACTTGATATTTCCCACTCACGAGATGTGCCTAAACATGTGTTATCCATTATCTTGGAAAGAGTTCTTGATGAAGATTTACTAAAATAAGCACCAAATGTGGGACTGTTAGTAGTATTGTTAATCATTATTAATTCTCCTTTTGTTCTATAATAAAAACCGTAAAAAAAAAATTGCTAATTATTGTTTTATCATCAGTTAGTTGCGCAGGTATGCACAACCTACAAACTTTTTTATAATTTCTTATTATATTTGTGCGCAAAAAAATTTTGGTTTGGTTTTTAAGTAATTATGAATATAAAAATCAATTCAACAAATTTACAATATAAATATCAGACATTTACTTCTGCTAAAAGCATATTTGAAAGTTCCAAGGATTGGGATAAATTCTATGCAGCAGCAATTCCTTCAAGCTTAGAGCTTAATCCTGTTTTATTTAATTATATAAATCCTGGTGATAAAATTTTAGATGTTGGAATGGGATTTGGCAAGACTATTTTCGAGTTATTTAGAAAAGGTTTTAAAAACCTTTCAGGCGTTGACTCAAATCAATCGGGTATTAACTTTGCATATGAAACGATTAAAAAATTTAACTTCGATGGAAAATTTAAATTTTTAACAGCTAATGCTAAAAATTTGCCTTTTGAAAACTGTTCGCAAGATGCTGTTATCACTCAGGCGTTTTGGACGACAATTGTTAACAATACTGATAGAAAGTCTGTTATTAATGAAGTTAACAGAGTGCTGAAAAATAAAGGTATTTTATATATCGCTGATTTCGGGCAAACTCCGCAAATTCCAAAATATAAAAATCGGTATGAATTTGGGAAACTTAAAGGCTATGATTATGGAACATTTGAGGTTGTTAACGAAAAAAATAGACAGGTTGAATATCTTGCACATCATTACACAAAAGATGAATTTTCAGAATTGTTAAAACAAGCCGGTTTCAAAATTGAAAATTATATCGTTAGTCCTGTAAAGACGCGTTCAGGCAATACAATTAACGGACATACGATTATTGCGAGGAAGATATAGAGTAACAAAAAAGCCTTGAACATTTATACTCAAGGCTTTTTTGTTTAATTTTAAAAAAATTTAATCTGTATAAAGCGGTGCGAGTTTTGCTGATTGTTGAGGAATTACGCCCTCTTCAATCGGTGTGTATACTCTGTAATCAATTACAGGGAAGCAATTATCAATACTTTCGATTGCTTGCAATTCACCTTCGTTAATTTGACCGCTTTCAATCATGTCGGCAATTTTTTCAAATCTGTCCACATGTTCACGGAACCTGTCAGTAGCGTAATCTTTCGCCTGCCAAGTTGTGATTAGGAATGGCCAGTCTGAACTTTGAAGCAGTAAATTTTCTCTCGCTAATTGGTTTAAAGCTCTATGCAAGACTTTATTTTCCGGAATAATCGGATATTTTTCTGCAATTGCGCTCATTCTTTTTTCACAAGCGTGAATAATAGGCCACATCCATTCAGTTAGGTGGTTATTCCATACATAGAAGTGTCCGCCTTGTCCCCAAGAGCTTTCAGGAATTTGGATAGCTTCCGTTGGTGGGTGAGAATGGATATATTCACCAGCTGTCATTCTTTCGACTTCTGGCAGATATTGGTTGAATTTTTTAACAACCTGCTTGATGAATTCAACGCCTTCAAACCACCAGTGGCCGAAAAGCTCAGTATCAAATGAAACCATTACTAACCCTTCTTTACCGTTGTGAGCTTTTTTGTAATCGTTAAGCAAGTGATAAATAAGAGTTGTGTAGTGGTCTGAATTTTCGTTAACTTTATTTAATGCCAGAACCGGGTCATAAAGCATTTTGTCGCCTAAATCTGTTTTAGGTGAAGTTATTCTCCAGTAATGCATGCCTGAATTGCAGTCTTTTCTATGGAATTCACGGAAGCAGCCATCGCCGGGGTAACCGTCAGCAGCCGACCAAACCTGATATCCTGCCCTGTCATTTCTGCCCATTACAGCGACCTGTGCGTCAGGAAGCCAGTATGCTGAATATGTGTCATAACCGGTTGCTTCGCGTTCAGGAAGCGGAATGTATTCTATGTTTCCGTAAACACCGATTACACGTCTGTTGCCGATTGAGTTGCCGCCTTCAATTACGTGGGACTCAGTAAAGAAGTATTCAATGTCGTTATTTTGGAGGGTAACTTCAATTGCCGGTCTCCAGTGTTTTTGTCCGTCTTTGCCCACATACTCGTAACCTTGGCGGTAAGCGCATTCAGGAAGCCAGCAGCCGGAAGCTTTTTTGCCAAAAAGTCTTTTTGTCGTATCAGAACCTACTTTGAATTGTGCATTCAAGTTTGCATCAGTCGCCAAAAGCGGTGAAAATCCGTGTGTAGCACCTGATGTTGTAATTTCTATTGCCCCGAGATCCTGATATTTTTTGAATTGGGCGATTAAGTCCATTCCGTATTTGTTAACAAAAGAATCTTTGATATGGTTGAACCAGTCAAAGTAATATTTAGCTAAATATTTTAAATGCTGAGAATGAGCAACTTTAGGATCCGGATATCTTTCGAGATCTTTGGCAACCTTTTCAATTCTGGAATCTAAATATTTTATAAAGCCATGCTTAAGATGCTCATCGTTAAGCTGTTCAGCTAAAATCGGCGTGATACCAACAGTTAACTTAGCTTTAATACCTTCATCATAAAGCTCTGAAATAGCATTAAGTAAAGGAACATAAGTTTCTGCCATACATTCATAAAGGTTTTCTTCCCCGAAAGGCCACATCCCGGCTTTTCTGTAATAGGGAAGATGGCTGTGTAACATAAATACGAATTGTCCTACTGACATCTTTGCCTCCATATCTTCTTATTATTGAATTATTATATACTATAATCCAACTTTGTTACTTTTATATATACCACAAACGGCTAAAAAATATAATCCTTAAGAACTAATTCTCGTGAATAATGTTACAAATATTAACACTAAAAAATATAGAAAATTGCAGGCCGTTTTATCAACCTGCAATTTCAAATTCATATCTCATATATTTGGAAATTATTGCGTCATATAGGACAAATAATCCTTGCATTTTTCCCGCATTACCTCATCTTTGGATAAGAGCTCAATTAAAACTGTATCTGAGATAAATCCACGGCCTCCATGGCCTTTATCCTTTACTAGAGCGGTATGTATATAATCGAAAATGGTATCCATGCTTATATCGGCTTCATCTTTAAAATCATTTTTAAGATTTTCATAAACATCTATTGCGTTATTAATTTCCGGCTTGTCTATATTTTTGAATTTTGGATCTCTTAGTATATCGAGGTGCATGTCGTTATTCAAGATGGGAGTAAGTTCCGGATCATCATATATCATATTTTTTATTCGGTCGAAATCCCTGTGATCATAACGATCAAGGTTTTCTATCAGGTTTTCGATCTCATCTTCAGTTATTTTTTCACCTGCAAGATGTTTTTCTTTCAGTTGTGCAATAACATTGTCTGCATTATCAATAGAGTCTTCGCTGAATGGTTTATATTTTGTTTTAAGTTCTTTTACTCTTGCTTCGTGCGCGATTGTGTCTGCGTGGAAGCGTTTCTTTATCATATCAAAAGCGATGTCCATATCTGCGTCGTTGGAAATTCCGGCGTCGGAAATTTTTTGATATATTTGTCTTGAATCAAAGTCTTTTGGCGACATTTCTAAGTCATAGTTGTCCAGCAGTGAAATTAATTTTACTTTGTCAGCATCATCTCTGAAATTGTTTGCATTAACAACTTCAGGATATATATCCTGATATTTGTCTAAAATTTCTTGTTGTTCCTGGAGTTTTTGCCTTTCTGCGGCTCGTTCTGCTTGCAGTCTGGCTTCCTCTTGTTCTTTAAGTAATGCTTGTTGGCGCTCCTGTTCTGCTTTTAATTCAGCTTCTTTTTGCGCTTTTATTTTTGCTTGTTCAGCCCTTGCATTTAATTGTTCTTCTGGTAGAAGATTTTTATTCTCCATAAATTTATCAAGCCTTTTAAGTCTGGATGTTGATGATAGGTTTGCTTTTTGGGGGGTATTAAAGAAATCTTTAATCTGGTACCAGTCGTCGTCCATGTGTTCGAGGATGCGTTTAGTTCGGCTGGCTAGTGGCGCTCCTGGTATTCCATATTTTCCTGATATTTCACTACTAATTTCATCCATCATTTCTTTTGATGGCATTTCTCCAGCTCTTATTCTTGCTGTTATGTTATCTAAAACATCTTTTACCGCTTCCGGATCTTTTGCCATATCATTAATTACATCAAGGTTATCATCTGTAAGGATTGACTTAGGTTGATTAGCCGTAAGTTCTGTTTTAAGTTTATTATAGTTTGCTTTAGAATTTGCAGAGTCTGCTAAATCGCCGAAGCCTCCTGAAGATAGCGTGCCGGAAGAAGAACCGCATTTCTTAGGGTTAATTCCTGCAAAATCCGAGTAAGTACTTTGAAATTCAGCTTTAGTCATGCCTTCGTTCATGCTGACAAAGTTTTTGTTTGCATCAAATTCATAGTAATCATATTTAGGATTTATCGGGTTGTTTGAGGTCTTGACCCGCACCAGCCTGCTGCCATCTTCTTTTATGAAAACTTCACCTCTAACGCCGGCTTCACTTAATTTCTCATAGAAAGAGCTGACATTCATATCAGTATTGATGTTTGAATTTGTCTGACCCCGAGATCTCGGGGCTGGAGCGCTCGCCGTCCCTGCGGCTGGTACATCGGGGTTTGAAGAATTTCCGCCAATCATGTTTTTAACTTTCTTAAAAGCTCCATTCCGTCTTC
>USGC01000023.1 GCA_900554095.1 uncultured bacterium | reverse complement strand
TAAACAATGACAGCCGCATCGTATTCGCTCAAACCTATATCCATATATCTTTGGCGTTTTGCCCTCGGAAGTTCCGGCATTTTAGAACGAATTTCTTCAACCCACTCGCGTGAAATCTTCAAAGGCATCAGGTCTGGTTCAGGGAAATATCTGTAATCATGCGCATCTTCTTTACCGCGCATCGATTTTGTAATACCTTCGTTATCATCCCAAAGTCTTGTTTCCTGAACAACTTCGCCGCCTTCTTCGACAATATCGATTTGGCGGTCAATTTCGTATTCGATAGCTCTTTGCAAAGCTTTAAAGCTGTTTACGTTTTTAATTTCAGCGCGGGTACCGAAAGTCTTTGAACCTTTTGGCATAATCGAAATATTTGCATCACATCTCATTGAACCTTCTTCAAGGTTGCCGTCGCACACGCCTATGTATCTGACGATGTTGCGAAGTTCTTCCATGTATTCTTTAGCTTCATCGCTTGAACGCATATCAGGCTCAGAAACGATTTCCAAAAGCGGAGTCCCGGCACGGTTAAGGTCAACAAGCGAATAAGCAGATCCGGCAATACCGGCAGCCCCTGCGTGAACAAGCTTTCCGGCATCTTCTTCCAAGTGAGCACGTGTAATGCCTATTCTTTTTCCGTGTAAATCAAGATATCCATTTACACAAATAGGTTCATCATATTGTGAAATCTGATAACCTTTTGGCAAGTCAGGATAAAAATACTGTTTTCTATCGAATTTACAGCGTTCCGGAATTTCACAATTAAGAGCAAGACCTGTAAGAATACCCATATTCACAACTTCTTTGTTTAAAACAGGCAGTACACCGGGCATTCCCAGAGTAATCGGGCAGGTTTGCGAATTTGGTTCTTTACCGAATTCAGTTCCGTCCGGCGCAAAAATCTTTGATTTAGTTTTAAGCTGTGCGTGGACTTCAAGCCCTATAACTACTTCATACTTATCTCTTAAGCTTTCCATAACGTCTCCTTATATATCGACTAAGTTTTATTTATAAATTCACTATTAAATTTTATCATAAAAAATTAAAAAATTCACAACATTATTGAGCTTCCACAACAACACGCGCCGGGAAATTGTTTTGTAAAAGCTGGTTAGCCATAGCCTGTGCTTTTTCTCTTGAGCTGTATGAACCGGCCTGCAAAGTATAAGATCCGTTGACATTTTTAACAAAAACATTAATGCCCAATCCGGATTCCATAATAATACTTTTTGCAACATCTGCCTGTTCTGCCGTAGCGTAATGACCAACATAAACTTTTGCGTTAACACTCGCCGTTGGAGCAGGTGCTTGGACTCTTCCGGGAGTTTCAACCGTTTCAGGATTCTTGGGCTCTGTCGTATGCTCAAGGACTATCGGTTCTTCTTCTTTCACACTGAGAGGCTCTTCCTTTTTATCTCTGTCAGATATTTTAACTTTTTCATCAAGTTCAGGCGAAAAAGTATTATCAACTGCACCAACGCCGCCGTTATCTTCATCTTGAATTTGTTTTAACCGATCATCAACCTCGCCGGCGCGCTCAATTCCTTGTTCTTCCGAAACCACTTCCGGCTCATCACCGATTGCAATATCAACATCAGGAGCCATAAGCTTTGCTGCACCTAAAAATGCCAGCAACAGAATGAAAAAGGCTGAAGCAAACAATATTATACCTTGACGCGGGTTACGCGACAACTTTTTTTTATACTCACGATAGCTTATATGGGTCGGACGAAATTCATCTTCTTCTGTTTGGGAAAACTGATTGTGTTCTTCCATGTTATACTCCTCTGACCTTTGTACTTGCTAATATTATATCATCTATTTCATTTGAATAATTTTCCATGACTTCTAGTGCGAAATCTTTTATATCACTTATTTTGAGGTCGTTTTCAAGTCCGCAAGCTTTGACAGGTGCTCCTTTTGAATCAATATTTATGCCTGTGTGGATGAGAATAGATGTTAACGATTTTGTTGCAATAGAAACCGTTAATTTTTTACCATCCACAAACAAGTCATCTCCGCTGCGAACGATTTTTACGCCTCGTCTTTCGAGAGCTTCTTTTATCGAACAGATGAGGAGCCTTTGCCTGAAAACGCCTTCAACAAGTTCTACATTAAACTGCTCTGTTATAAAACTAAGCATATTTTTACTGTAAATAGGTTCGTTATTTATAACATCTTCAATATCTACCATTTCAGTTAATTTAACTTCGCACTCGCCGCAGAACGCGACAATAGCATCACCTTGGATTTTAAAATTTTTATAAATCCAATGCGGCGCAAGCTGATAGCCTTCGTATTTAATTTCTTTATCTAAAAGTTTGTATAGCATATTAATTGAACAATTTATTTATATAATACGTATCGTTGTTTTGAATAAGCGCTGCTTTAAGTCTGGAGCATGACTCACACTGACCGCAGTGCTTCTCATTGTTTTTGTAACAGCTCATGACCAATTCTAACGGTATAGAATTATCAATTGCCGCTTTTACTATATCACTTTTCTTTAAATTTATCAAGGGCGCGAGGACTTGCGGGTGCTTTAAGGTCGAAAACTTAAATTCCTCATTAACTTTCCCAATAAAATCCGCCGTATTATCAGGAAAAGTCTGGCCTTCTTCATAATTCGCTCCGATAATAATATAGTCATAACCTTCGGCATCTGCAAAACAGCCAGCGATATTTAAAAACAGGCCGTTTCTGTTCGGAACCCAAACTGCTTTTGCACTTTCGCTTTCGTTTTTAACACCTTCAAAAACCGGAACTTCCACTTCTGAAACCAATGCAGTATGAGTAATTTCTTTTAAAAAATCCAGCTTTATAACCTTATGATTAATATTGTAAAATTCACAGATTTTTCTGGAGGCTTCAATTTCGCCCTTTGCTGATTTTTGGCCGTAATCAAAAGTTAAAGCCATTTCAACATTGTACTTTTTTACTGAAAGCCCCAGACTGACCAAAGAATCCAGACCGCCTGAAAGTAAAATAACCGATTTACTCATCAAGCTCCTCCCTGAACTTTCGAGCAAATTGTTCATCTTCATCGGTTTCATATTCATCCAGCATTGATACAGCCTCGACTTTCAAAATATCAGAATATGCAGGTTCTTTTATAACTTCGTCCAGAATTCTGCGTCCTTCAAGGTTGTACAACGCAACAAGTGCATTTTTCTTAACTTCGTCATCGTCGTCCAAAAGACAGCCTTTTATCACCTCAAAACTTTCCGGATGGCCGCTTTCCATAATTGCCTCAATCGCATTTATTCTAATTTGCGCGGAATCATCCATTAATGTCATTTTCAAAGCATTGAAAACCCGTTCATTTTCGCCAAGCCTGAGTTTGCCTAAAGCTTCAATCACTCTTTCCTTTAAAAATGTAAACTTGTCTATTATACCCTGTTTTGTTTCCAGAATACTGACTAAAGGATCAACAGCCCTAACATCCCCCAGCATTCCAAGAGCAGAGGCAGCGGATTCACGTAAATAAACCGAGCGTTCTTCTTCGTCTTTAACAACATTTATAAGAGGAGCAACAGCGTATTTATCACCGATTTTGCCAAGAGCATCCGCACACGCAAATCGCACCTTATAATTTTCATCTTTATTATTAAGGCAATACAGCAACGGAGTAACCGCTGAAGTATCACGGAAATTCGCAATAGCTTTCGCACACATTACACGAACATTTATGAAGTCTTCTTTTAAACTGTCATCGTTATTCTTCATCAATAGAAGATCCAAAAGCTCAGACAGTGTTGTTTGGTCCCTGTATCTGTCCGCAAGTGCAATAATATTCATAAGAATTTCAGGCGATTTACAAACAGTGAGAAAATAGTTGTAAATCTTAACCAAATCACTGCTTTCATATTTTTCATCAAGCTCTGTTATTCGCGCAATGACAGAATTAATGTCTGAAGTTGCAAACAAATTACATTCTTTTGCTATTGCTTCAAGATTTAATTTGTCTTTTTCTCCCATACTAAACTCCCCGCTGCTGTTTTGGTATTGCTTTAATAACTTTCTTTTTACAAAAACATATCGTAAATATATTTTTTTTTCAAGCTGTTACAATTTTTTCATATTATTAAAAAAGGCCCTCAAGTTTGAGGGCCTGGATATTATTATGCTTTTTGTGCTTCTTGAGCTTTCTTTTGTGCTATTCTGTATTCGCCTATTTTGTTTGCAATCGGGGTTACAAGCACCGGAACCAGGTAACGGTATACCATACCGAATACGAACATCTTCTTAACAAGCGTCATACCGTCAAGCCTTTTAGAAAGCTGCTCTGTAAGTTTGCCTGGGTGCTGTTCTTTGATAAAGTCATTCAAACCTTTTTTAGCGGTCTTGAATTTCTCTGCAAGTTTATCATCTCCAAGCTGAATTCCGGCATAACGCGCCATTATTTTCTGCCACCAGTTATCTACCGATTTGTCTAAGGCGTACGCACCGACCGTTGAAATACCAAAAGTTAAGCCCTGATTAATTGCAAGGGTTTGCTTTCTGTCTTTGTCTAACTTATCATTATCCAAAGTTTTGTACATATAAAGGCCGCTTGTAATTGCTGAACCAACCGCTGCAAAGTGATTATACAACATTTTTGAGCCTTTAAACTTCTCTGCAATAGCTCCCATAAATTGGTTATCCATAATTTTTGGTATAACATTTCTTGCTATTGAATCAGTGAAATTTTCATAATGCTTTTCCAGTTTTGCATAAAAACTTGTATCGCCTTTAATATAGTTAGGATTCACAACAGCAGTAAAAGAAGGCTGTCTTTTTTCTGAAAATCTATTATTGTAGTTTTGCGAAAATCTATTTGATTGGAAGGTTACGTTCATTATTTTAACCCTCCTTTCATCATTGCAAAAGCAGGATTATTTTGTAAATTCATTGGCATTTGCGATCTTTCTGCCTGCTTTTCAGGCTCAGGGGCTGCATCTGGTTTCTTTTTCTTTTCAACACCGAATACATATTTCAAAATCGGAGGGATAAGTGCAATTGTAATCATCGACCTTGGCACTGCAATAATCCAATCCGGAATATTTTTCATTGCAGTTTTCATTGCACTAATTTTGCCTTCTTGAAGTTTAATCAAAGCTTCATCAGCGTTTTCTGCATTTAATTTTTTCAATTCATCAATCATTGCTTTGTAAGGGCCGTCTTTTTTCCATAGATTTGCATTTTTTTGGTCTGTATATTTTTTAATAGCTATATCGAGCGGGCTTGTTAAGATAACAGAAGCAATGAAGCCAATTACACCAGAAGCTATTGAATGGCCTGATGCATATATTTTATCGTCTTTGTCTTTGTCGCCAGGCAGAGCCATAATCGTTGCGGGCCTGCAAATTCCGGCTAATAAAAGCGCCATAAACGCACTCATTGCAATGTTGTGTTCGTGGGCTTTTTCTAAAAACCAAGAGAATTTTTCGCTTTTAAGGATTTTATGCCCGAGGTTCCCTTGAAACGCAACAGCGGCAGACTTACTCTCATTTTGTAATCTGCCGCTGTTATTCGCGTTATATCCTCTATCTTTTTTATACACGTCTGCGTAGTATCGCTCCTTGAACGACTCAGGGGTCTGCGGGAACGCCGTTGAGCCCGAATTAGGGGTTAAGTAATGCTGAATTTGATTAATTTTCATTTTCCACCAAACTTTTTAATAAATGTATCGTACAATTATTTTAAATCAAAGAAAAAAAATTTTTGCGTATGATTTTAAAAAAGTTTACAAATCTTTATTAATTAGTGTTGGATTTACACTTTATATACATTAAATATCTAATGCAATATCGAGTGTCGGAGCCTTTGCAACTATTGCACTTGAGGAAATTATATCAACACCGCAGGATGCAATCTCATTTACTGTCGCAAGGTTTACATTACCGCTGGCTTCAACAATAGCACGCTTATCAATAAGTTTTACTGCTTTTGTCATATCTTCAATGCTCATGTTATCGAGCATAATTATATCGGCCTTGCAGTCTATCGCTTCTTTCACCTGCTCAAGAGTGTCGCATTCGACTTCGATTTTGTGTGCGTGTGAAAGGTTTTTGCGCAATTTTTCCACTGCTTTTGTAATAGATCCGGCAAGTCTGATATGATTATCTTTTATCATTGCGCAGTCGCTTAGGTTAAACCTGTGAAGCGCTCCGCCGCCTGTTTTTACGGAATACTTTTCAAACATTCTGAAATTTGGTGTTGTTTTTCTTGTATCAACAATTTTGGCACTATAAGGCGCTATAGCTTCCTGATATTTGCGGGTTTCTGTTGCGATACCGCTCATGCGCTGAATATAATTAAGGGACAATCTCTCCCCAAGCAAAAGCTCTTTTGCCGGGCCTGAAATATCTGCGATTTTGTCGCCGGGTTTCAGCACATCACCGTCTTTGAAGTGAAAATCTATTTTTATATCTTCTGAAAGCATTTTATAAACTGTTTTAAAAACTTCGGTACCACAAAGCACGCCGGCACTTCTGGTATTTAAATTCCCTTTAAGCCTATCTTTTTCCTCTGCTAGATTTTCGGTTGTAATGTCGCCGTATCCGATATCTTCAATTAATGCCGCTTTTACATGATCTTCCATTATAAATTTATTTAACAAAACAAAATTCTCCTTCTTTTTTAGTAAGACAACTGTGAATACATTCTTCATCTGTATTAAGGTAATCCAGCCTATAGTGTGCACCGCGGGATTCTTTACGCTGTAGTGCGGAATTTATGATAAGCTTTGAAACTGTAAGCATATTTTTAAATTCATATTCACCTTTAGAAAGGCATTTATCTTGACGCGGAAAGTCTTTTTCGAGTCCGGAAATCTTTTCTAAGGCTTGAGTCAGAGTTTTTTGGCTTCTCAAAATCCCTGCACCGTCCCACATAATTGCCTGCAATTTCAGTTTAAGCTCTCTAACATCAACTTCATCAAGAATTACATCATCGCTGTACTTGTCGATAACAGCTTTTAAGGAGCTGTCAATCTGCTTAGGGGCAATGAGTTCTTGGCTTTTGAGGTAATTCGCAGCTTCATAGGCACAGACAACACATTCTAAAAGCGAATTGCTGGCAAGCCTATTACCGCCATGAAGCCCTGTAGATGCGGCTTCTCCAATTGCATACAGACCTTTAATTGAAGTTTCACCCTCGACATTGGTTTTAATCCCACCCATGCAATAGTGCGCCGCAGGTGCAACAGGTATAAAGTCTTTTGAAATGTCAATCCCGTTTTCAAGACATTTTTTAGAAATATTCGGAAAACGTTTTGCAAGCTTTTCACTGTCAATACAGGTTGCATTCAAATACACATTATCAACTTTATTTTCAATCATTTCGTTGTAATTTGCTCGTGTAACAATATCGCGAGGGGCAAGTTCAAGTTTTTCATGATATTTATGCATAAATTCAATTCCGTCAGAATCCACAAGCTTAGCGCCTTCGCCTCTGACTGCTTCTGAAATTAAAAATCTATTTTCTTCACCATCAATTGCAAGAGCGGTCGGGTGGAATTGAATAAATTCCATATCTTGAATTACGGCCCCCGCATTGAAAGCCAATGCAATACCATCTCCGGTTGCACCAGAAGGATTTGTCGTATATTTATACAACTGTCCGACGCCGCCGGTTGCGATTATTACGGCGGATGTGTAAATTGTTTCGTACTCGTTTGTCAAATCATTAAAAACAATTACACCTTTACATTCACTATTGCTATTTACAAGCAAATCAACCGCCACGGTTTCCTCGTAAACATCTATGTTTTCATTTTCCAAAACTTTTTTGCAAAGTGCTTGTTCAATCATTTTACCTGTAGCGTCGCCGCCTGAGTGCAAAACGCGTCTTACACTGTGCGCGGCTTCCAGAGTAAATGTTAATTCGCCATTTTCATCACGGTCAAATTCCACCCCGAAAGTCAGCAAATCTTTTATAACTTTATCAGAATTTTCTGATATGAATTTTACTGTATTAAAATCGCTTAAACCAGCGCCAGCTTTAATTGTATCGCTTATGTGTGAAGTTGTAGAGTCAGATTTATTTTCTTTCAAAACCCCGACCATACCGCCTTGCGCATATCTTGAATTACTTTCGCCTAGTTTTGATTTTGTTATCAGCAGAATTCCGTCGTTAAGCTTTGTCTGCTGCTCCAGTTTCAAAGCCGCATACAAGCCTGCAATTCCGCTGCCTATTACAACTGCTGAATATTTTGAGTATTTCATATTAATATCCCTGTTTTATATCCTATCGCCAACATAATAGATGAAATATAAAATAATTTCTACCTTTTAATAATAAATTTTTTGTTAAGATATACTATAAAATTTTAAATCAAATAATATTTCTCAATCTACCCTGCTAAATATAATCACCATATTTTTTCAATCGAGTGATTATAAAACCAAATAAAGGTTTTTAAATGATAATGCGAATTGATATTTATGAAAAATTGGAGGAGATATGGCAAATTCACCAGTGAGAATATTATTAGTTGAGGACCAGAAACTTATGAGGGTCGGTCTAAAGTCTCTTTTTGAAGAACACGGAGAACTTGAGATTGCAGCAGAAGCCCAAAGCGGAAAAGAAGCAATCGAGAAATACCGCACAACCCATCCTGATATAACTTTAATGGATATTGGGCTTCCTGATATGAGCGGCATTGAAGCAACAAAAAAAATTCTCGAGATAGACAGCAAAGCCAAAATCGTTATCTTAACTTCACATCTTTCTGAAAATGAGGTAATAGACGCACTTCATGCCGGCGCCTGCGCTTACGTAATGAAAGATATTAACACAGAAATTTTAAAAATGATTATAAAGACAGTTAAAGACGGAGCAATGTGGCTTGATCCTCAAGTTGTGCCGATTTTAAGGGAGAAAAACTGCGGAGTTATTCCGCCGCGCCAAATGTCCAGAGCAAGCTTCAAAGAACAACACGCAAATTTAACCCAAAGAGAATATGAAGTTTTGAAACTTGTAGTTGACGGCAAATCTAACAATGAAATCGCTGAAGCCCTCACAATTTCAGAACATACAGCAAAAGCTCATGTGTGCAATATTATCCAAAAACTTGTGGTTGATGACAGAACCCAAGCCGCAGTAAAAGCTTTAAAAGAAGGGCTCGTTTAGTCTATACATCTACGCCAAAATATGCTATTATAGAATTAATAAAGGAGGATATATGAAAAAGATTATAGCAATAATGGCTTTAATGTTGATGTTTACGGGCGCAGTGTCCGCAGATGACAGCATTAATGAACAAGCGGCAACCCAGCTTTACTACAGAACAGAAATTGTTGCACGAAAAGTACCTTATACTAATGCAGGATTTTTCAGTGCAATTCAATCAGGCAACACAGAACTTACTGAAATGTTCCTCAAATCAGGTTACAGCCCAAACATAAAGTATATGAAGCTTCCGGCTATATTTGCAGCAGTTTACAGCCGCAACGCTAAGATTGTTGATTTACTTTTAAAATATGGCGCTGATGTTGATACAGTCTATCTTGAGCAAACTCCGTTAATATTTGCAATTAACCGCAAAGACGCTGAAATCGTTGATGTATTAATTAAGCATGACGCTGATGTAAACAAGTCTTCAGGAGCTTTGAAACCGTTGAATTATGCATTAAAGAAAAAACATTCAGAAATTGTAACCTCCCTTCTTAATGCCGGCGCTCAGCCCGATGATGAATCCCTTATTCGCGCGCTCAAAAATAAAGACGAAAATATTAAAAATCTCGTTTTGAAAAAATACCGCGAATTAGAGTAAAATTTTTAAAATTTGTAACAATAAACCTTCTTGCACTAAAGATAAAAGGAAATATTTCCGTAAATCTTATTGTAGGAAGGTTTTTTATGTCAGAATTCCAAATTAATAACAGCAAACATGTGAAAACAAATATTCCTTTACAAAGCTCAGAAAGTTATGCGCAAAGCACCAAGCTGAACTCTCTGTGGCAAAAAGGTTTTACGCCAAACGAAAACTTTAAAGGATTAATGCTTGAAAAAGCTGATACACCTTTCTCAATTATTGTGAACACTCCTGTAAACAAAAAAGAATTGGCTGAATTCATACAAGAAACCGGGATTGAACCTCAATGGAGCGACGATTTCGCAGAGGCTGTGAAGACTCAAAACGAATTGGCTGTTTTAAAAGAACTTGCCTCTCTAAAAAACAAAAACGGAGAAAGACTGTATGACAGCTTTCAATTATACCAGTTTACGGGCAAACACAGCGCAAAAAAGCTTGATCTAGCAAAAAAGTTTTACAAAGAAAATCCGGAATTTACCAACAATGTTTACAACGGATTTTTGATTAATTATATGGTAAACAACAACATTTCAAAGGCCGATGAAGCTTATTATATTAAACATGCTCTCTTAGCCAACAAAATACGCAGCGTTAATTCAGTTAATCTTGAAGACAAGAGGCTTACGGCACTGCTGCAAGCTGCTGATGGAAACGAAAAAATACAAAATGCATCATTAAAAGCTTTTGCTTCCATTTCCGAGTTGAATGATAATCAATTTCAACAATTGCTAAACAAAATTAAACTTGAAGGAGATGCAGACACCCAACAAATTAAAACTGAAGAAAATTTTTCAGTAAATCTTGCGCTGATAAACCTTGTCAAAGACAAAGAGCTTCAAACATCTCTTAATAAAATAAATATAACTCTCAGAAATTCACCTGAAGAACTTCGCAAAATCAAAGAAATTACTGTTGGCTTGACGAATTTTAACGGCGACGCCAAAGTGCTAAGTGAAATAAAAAAAGAATTGCTTGAAATCGCCAATTCCAATGAAAAATTAACCGAAAAAGCTGACAGAATTAAACTTCTGGAAAAAATTGTCAACTTCAACAACTACGTTAACGACGGCAGTGAAATTTTTCAGACAAGAGAACAGAAATATATTCTTAAAGAATTACAAACAAAATACCATGATTATAAAACCGTTCTGCAAGTGAAAAATATTCAAAAGATTAAAGAAATGCCCGACGCTTTAATCTCAAACCGTGCTCAGGATTTTCTGGAACAAGTAAAACTTGCACCGCTAAAAGAGTTTATAAGCGAAAATGCAAACGATGAGTTTTCTGATTATTTATACGAAAACTACTACCTCAAAAATCAACCCAAAGCCGCTCAGCCTTTATTAAATCAAATTAATTCAAAATACGGCACAAAAGTATTTTTAGCTGATATTGACAAAGAATTTGACATTCAAGAATCGTTAAAATATATTGACAAAGAGCTTGCAAAATGGCAAAAAGCCAGCAGCGGAAGGGCAGTTTTACCCAAAACTCTTGACATGAATTCAATGGACTATCACTTTATCAATAACAACACAGTAATTGGATATGCAGCGAATTCCAAGTATCACAAAGATTTTAATAATGATATCAAAATCAAAACCGCGGCTAATTTAGAAAAGACACTCAGGCATGAACTTACCCACCTGAATGATACAAAGGCCGGAACAAATGAAGATTTTATGCCTGATGAAGATCTTATTAGAAAAGAACTCTCCGGCGCTGGACTTTCTGAAGGTTTAATTGATTACGCCCTCAAAAGCCGCGATGAGCTTGTTGCTGTTGCTGCAGAAGGCAATCCCGATTATTATTCAGAACAATTCAAAGAAACACTCATTAATCTGGGGCTTCCTGATTGGCTGTTCAAGCTTTACGACGCGGGGCAAAACAGTCCGAAATATAGTTTTTAAGATTTTTTGAAGCAATAATCCGGCGCGGACGTTCGCCTGTATAAAAAATTTCAGCAATCGCATCTTTGCTCTTATCGGAAATAACTTCTACTGTATCAGACAAAAATATTAAAGTGCCTCTCATAAATTTGGAAAATCCTTTTTTACAAGCAGCCACAGCCCTGATTGTTTTTTCATCTACGCCATCCATTTGGTTTAATAATTTTATAGCTTTCAAGCGAGAATTAGAGTTTCGTGCAAAAGTATCCGACGTAACGCTGTCCACAAAATCTGAAAAAAATTGTCCGAAAGTTTTATTTTCAGAAGGGTTATAAACACACTTCCGCTTTGGCACAAGCCCGTCCATAGAATAAAATTTATTCAAATCTTTGCTTTTTACATAAGGTTCTATTGCCATTAAAGACTTATTTTGCTGAGCGGGTTTCAGATTTAATGTCAGCCCGTCTTCTCTCAAACGGACATCCGCAAGCTTTTTAACTGCACTTTTAACAATCGCAATCTCGGTTTCATCTTTTGCAAATTCATATGCATTTTGCTTTAAAAGCTTAACCGTTGAATGTGTAATATTCATGCCAAATGACGGTGCTTTCTTAGAATTAATCGGGGTAATATTTGATGTCATGTTTATTCTCCAGCCTTAATATTTTATTATAAACCTGACAAAAAGTAAATATCTAAATATTAGTTATTTATAGATTGCATATGTTTTAAAAGTAAGGTATATTAAAACATATGATATTTAATGAAGTACTTCTAATTACATCTATTTTGTTAATTAGTGCTATTATGTTCAACAAAATTGGCGGTAAATTTGGAGTTCCTTCGCTAGTTATTTTTATACTTGTCGGGATACTGGCGGGCTCTGACGGAATTTTAGGAATACATTTTGAAGATTTTACTTTAACTCAATTTGTTGGAATTGTTGCGATTTCATACATTCTTTTTATGGGAGGCTTGAGTATAAATATTGATGAATTAAAGCCCGTATACAAAGAAGGTATTATACTTGCAACGGCAGGTGTTTTTATCACCGGAATTATTGTTGGTGCATGCAGTTACTATCTTTTGAATTTAAGCTTTTTAGAATGTATGCTTTTGGGGGCAATTATATCATCAACTGATGCTGCGGCGGTATTCGGGGTTCTACGCTCAAAGAGTATCAGCCTTGGATACAATCTTAAACCGCTTTTAGAATTTGAATCAGGCAGCAACGACCCAATGGCTGTATTTTTAACTTTGGGAGTTATAGGACTAATCACTGCACAATTAAATGTTTCCGGGCTGGTACTTGACTTTTTTAAGCAAATGACCTTAGGTATAGCGTTTGGCTATCTAATTGCAAGACTTACCGTTTGGATTTTAAACAAAATCCGTTTAGAATACGATAGTTTATATGTTGTAATTACTCTTGCAAGCGTATTATTTGCATATTCATTTATTTCAATTTTGGGCGGCAATGGATTTATAGGCGTTTATATTCTGGGGCTTGCGATGTCTTCAATGAAATTTGTAAACAAAAAAACACTTATAAAATTCCATGACGCAGTTGCCTGGCTGATGCAGATTGTAATGTTTTTGATTTTAGGGCTTGTTGTAAACTTTAAAGACGGTTTTGCATATACAAAACAAGCATTTCTCATTGCACTTATCCTGACATTTATTGCACGGCCTATTGCGGTATTTGTAACAACATTTTTATTTAAAAGAAGTTTTAAGGAAAAACTAATGATTTCCTGGGTCGGCTTAAGAGGCGCAGCGCCAATTGTGCTTGCGACATTTCCTTTAACAGAAAACATTCCTCACGCAATGGAAATATTTAATATTGTATTTTTCGTGGTAATTATCTCGGTACTTTTGCAGGGTACAAGCATTCCGCTAATAGCAAAGCTTTTGCATGTTGATGCTCCGCTTGAAGTGAACCATGCTTCAGTTCTTGAATACGGCGGCAAAGACACAAATAATCAAATGATTGAATTCACTGTTTCAGAAAATTCCGAAGCCGCTGGAAGACAATTATATGAACTTAAGCTTCCGCAAGGCAGCCTGGTAAGCTTAATCTACAAAAACGGAGACTATATAATTCCAACAGGTAGTACGACAATTGACCCGTGCGATGTTTTGTTTGTGCTAATGGATAGAACAAAAGAGCATGAAGTAAGAAAAATTATCTGCACTGAAAAAGAAGCCTGAGCCAGACACCGGTAAAACGCTAGGTTTATCCTTCTTCTGCCTCATCTTCCAGGTTTGAGAGTTTGGAATGTTTATTTACAACTCCGATATAACCGCCATCAACAGTTGGTTGTTGATTATAAATAGGTTTATAAGTACCATCAGGCTGTTTTTCAACCGTACCTAATAGACCGCTACAATCTGCACCTATTTTTACTCTCATTGTCAGATCATCAACGCCTTCTTGTTCTTTAAGTTTATCTACAATTTCTTCATATTTACAAGCGACCTCAAGTTGTTGTTGAGCAAGAACATCGTATTCGGTTTGAAGTTTATCCAACTGAGCTTTTGCAGAATTCAGTTCCTCGGTTTGTTCTGAAAAAGCTTCTTCATTCGCATTAATTTCCTTCTCGAGATTTTCTGCTTCTTGTTTTAAATTATTAGAATTTTCAACCGCCTCATTCATCTTAGCTTGGGCCTCATCGGCGGCTTCTTTTGCCGTATCATAAGCCTGCTGAGCTTGCTCAAAAGCTTCTTTTGCTTTAGTTTCTCCTTCTTTAGCCTTGCCAAGTTTTTTATTTGCTTTATCGTGCGCTTCTTTAGCTTTATCTAAATTATTTTCGGCATCAGCAACACGTTTTTTGGCTTCAGCGATCTTAGTTTCAATAGCAGGTTTCTCCTCATCTGAGGCTGAATTTAAAGATGCTTCAAGTTCAGACAGAGAGGACTGAGCAGCACTTAAATCTCCCTCGGCTGAGTTGACACTCTGCTCAGTAGATGCGACATCGCTTTCTGCATTTTTAACTTCGTTTTGCGCTTTTTCATATTCTACTTTTTTAGAATTTAACTTATTTTCATAACTTTTAGCCTGCTTATCTGCTTTATTAAAAGATTCAGTGGCATTTTTAGCCTCTTCATCGGCTTTTTTAGATTCTTCATAGACTTCACTCAAGTCTTCTTTGGCTAGTTTTATATCTTCACTAATTTTGTCGGCCGCAGCCTGCATAGGCTCTATGTTTTCCTGCAAAGCATCCTGAAGCCTGCCATTCTCAATATATTTTTCGCGTAATTCGCCGCTGGTTTTGGCCAATTCTTGTGCATTTTCAATTGAAACCTCGTTAGATATTTGAATTGGAGGAATTGTATCACATGAATAGGCACTCATCGTAACTCCAGCAGAAAAATTAACGGTTGATTTAGATGTTTCTGAAGTGGGACTTGAGTTCAAAACACTGTTTACGGCCGCATATTCGTTTCCGTATGAAGAACGAGCTTGCTCAATTAAATCAGAAGAACTAACTTGATTTCGACTGCGAGTTTGAACAAAACATCCATAATCCTTATCTGAAAAATTCGTATTAATATTAACTTTTTTCTCAGATGATTTAATATCATTGGGATTGTATTTTGGGATAGTACTGCCGGTGATTGCTCCAAATTTAACCATATAAAGCTCCTTTTATTTTACTCTTACTTATATAAAACCTCAGAGCAGACCGAAAATAAAATAAAATAAAATAAAATAAAATAAAATAAAATAAAATAAAATAAAATAAAATAAAAT
>USGC01000022.1 GCA_900554095.1 uncultured bacterium | reverse complement strand
CTGCCTGGCCTGCCAGGTCGTGCATTGCAGGTAAGGCCTTGATTAAATCACGCATAAAGTTTGCAGTGGTGCTGCCGTCTTTGGAGCCTGCACCGCCGTCCCAAACGGTGATTTTGTCGAATTTAATATTCTTAATCGCCTCAACTTGTTTGCTTACAATATCTTCAATTTTTTCTATCATCAAGAAACTTGTTGCAATTTCAGGTTTGTTGTTAGAGATTTTCACAAGTTCTTCGTAACCTTTTGCTTTCGCCTCAAGAACGGCTTTTACACCTTCGGCTTCAGCAAAGTATTTTGCTTTAATCGCATCGGCTTCACCAAGCGCAATGCGTCTTTGCCTTTCGGCTTCGGCGTCGGCTTGAACCTGTATTTTAAGTTTTTCAACTTCTTGTCTTGCAAGCTCTTCTTTTTTAAGTCTTGCTTCTTCGCGTTCTTTTTGTGCAATTAAAACATCGCGCTCTGCATTTGCTTTTGCAACTTCACCGAGTTTTAAAGCATCTGCCTGTTTTACGGCCAAAGTCGCATTGTAATCTGCAATGTTAGCTTTTGAAATGTTTTCGCCTTCAACCGCTTGAGCCTCAAGAGTTGCGGTTTGAATACGTTGTTCTTTCATAGCGCTGGTTTTACCGATTTCGGTCTGCGCCATTTGCTCGGCAACTTCGACTTCTTTAATCTTATTTGCTTCAGCTTCGCCGATAACAGCAGATGAATTAATATTAGCAGTTTGAACTCTTTGTTCTTTTTCAGCGTTTGTTTTACCGATTAAAGTTTGGGCTGTCTGCTCTGCCACTTGAACTTCTTTTTCTTTATTTGCTTCGGCTTCACCGACAGCGCCGAGTTTTTCTTGTTGTGCAACTTCTACTTTTGCTTTGTTAATTGCTTCTGCGGCTGCTTTTTTACCGATTGCGTCGATGTAGCCGCTTTCATCTGTAATATCTTTTATGTTTACGTTAATGATTTCTAGCCCGATTTTGTTAAGCTCTGTGTTTACGTTTGCGTTAATCTGTTCAAGAAATTTTTCCCGGTCTTGGTTGATTTCTTCAATCGTCAAAGTCGCAATCGCTAAACGTAATTGACCCAGAATAATGTCGCTTGCCTGAACAATTATGTCTTGCTTGCTCAAGCCCAAAAGACGTTCTGCGGCGTTAATCATAATACAGTCTTTGGTCGAAATCCCAAACGTGAAAGTTGACGGCACAGCAACACGGATATTACCTTTTGAAAGCGCCCCTTTCAAGTCGATATCTGTTGTCATAGGTTCAAGTGAAAGAACTGCGTAATCCTGGATCAACGGGATTATAAAAGTACCTCCGCCGTGAACGCATTTTGCGGTTGATGTACCACCTGTTTTACCGTAAACTACGATGATTTTGTTTGACGGGCAGCGTTTGTACTGGTTCGCAATGAAAATTAACGCCGCAATTACTATCAGCGCCGGAACCGCAATAAATGCCATAAATGTCGGGTCTAAAAACATCTTTTTCTCCTTCTTTTAAATTTTTATGATGTAAATTTTATTATCTTCTACTTTTGCAATTTTGACGGGCATAAATGCATTGATTTCTTCATCAGACAGGTTAACTGCACTCAATACTGAAAGCTGTTCATTTAGGGTAATTTCAATCTGTCCTTCCGCGTTCGGCTTGAACGCTGTATAAGCACGCCCCACAGTACCGACAAAGTCATCAAGATTTATTTGCACGCGCTTGTCTAGCTTTTTAATCAAAAACATCAGGTATGCTGACAAGAACATAAAAATTAACCCGATTATTACGGCCAAAACCACTGATAAAATTACGCTTGTCTTAAACTGCACAATCGACGCCAGTCCAACCCCATTAAAAACGCAAGTATCGACTGTACAGACAGAAAATTAAATGAAGTATCAACGTCTGTTAAAGAATCAAAATCAGCATGGACTTCCGCGTCCCCGCCTGTGAAAAGATATATTATAAGTTTTAATATATATAAAACTGTTGCAAACGCTCCTACATATAAATAAAGGTTTGTTATATTCAGAAATTCAGGCATAAAAAACTCCTTTCAAGTCAAATTGTAACCTAAAAGGAGCTTTTCTCTGTCATCCGTTTACATTATATTTTCAAGTCCGTATGTGAAGTCATTGCATTCAACGACGTGTTTTACGGCAAGCAAAACCCCCTGCATGTAACATTTTCTGTCCATAGAATCGTGGCGGATTGTCATAATCTGACCGGATGCACCAAAAATTACCTCTTGAGAAGCAATATATCCGGGCATTCTGACAGAATGGATGTGAATATTTGAGTAACTTTTTCCGCCGCGGGCGCCTTGAATGGTTTCTGTTTCAGCGCAATTGTTCAGCGCAAAATCACTTTTTACTCCTGCCATCAAGTTTGCCGTCTTAATCGCTGTACCTGACGGCGCATCTTTCTTCTGATTGTGGTGAAGCTCTATGATTTCAGCGTTATCAAAATACTTTGCGGCTTGTTTTGCGAACATCATCATCAAAACCGCTCCTGTCGAAAAGTTTGGCGCAATAAGGCATCCTGTGTTTTTTTCTTTTGACAGCGCCCGTAATTCCTCTATTTGGCTATCCGTAAGCCCTGTTGTGCCGATTACTATTTTAATTCCGTTGTTTAAACAGTAAAGCGCGTTTTCATAAATTGATTTTGGCTGTGTAAAGTCAATTAAAACATCAATATCTTCGACTCTTGCTGCTTCTTCAATTGAGTGATACATGTCATCTGCGGCAATATCAATTTTCGCAACTAATTCTGTCTGAGGGCAGTCAATAACAGCATTTACAACTTCTGTGCCCATTTTGCCTAAAGCTCCGCAAACTGCAACTTTTATCATGGTGTCTCCTTCTTAAATTTTACATCACAAGTAAAGGCACAAGCCTTTATTTTCTTTTTTCATTAACCATTATAACATTGATAAAATTCTTAATTCAAGACATCTTTTTTACTAACCGAGCATGTTTTCAAGTATTTTTGCATTATCTGTGGCTTTTTGAGACTGTTGGACTGTTGTTTTTCTCATATAAGATCTCAGCGCTTCACGAATTAATTCGCTTCTTGTTCGCTGTTCGTTGTTTGCAAGACCATCAACCCTGCTCAAAAACTCGTCAGGCATTGTCACTAAAATTTTTGCCATTATACTAACCCTCCTTTTATAAACTATAACATATTTTTATCATTTTGACAAGATGTTTTTAGGATTAACCAAACTGGCCTATAGACAAATTTTAAGAATTTGAAATATTATGTTTTTGTAATTTAAGGAAAGGAGCTTTTCATGGACGAAAACAATTACGAACACCACCATCACGACAACTGCTTTTTATGCGGACATCCTGTTTTAAAACATATATTAACAGGACTTTTAACATTTTTAGGTGCATTTGCAGCATTTTATGTAGTTACAGACTGGCATTACAAAAGAATGCTCGACCCGGTTGTTCAGATGAGAAAAATGGACCGCATTATGCAAAAAGAAGACCGCTACGCCCGAAAAATGTTTCACCGTGAAATGATGGAAGGCGCTAAAATCGATTCTAAAATTAATCAGATTGTACACATTGAAAAATTAGACGATTTTTACAAAATCATTATTGATTTAAAACCTTTTGACAACAACGAAAAAAATGTCGAAATTAAAACAGAAGGCGATACTTTGACAATTCATGCCGCAGGTGAAAACACTAAACACAACAGAAATGCAATTTTAAATTTCTCTCAAAGTTTTAGGTTCCCTGAAGACGTTGATTTAACAAGAATTGCTAAAACCCGAGAAGGTCATAATTACATAATCACAGTTCCTATTGACTAATCGTTGCATCTAACACCTTAAAAAGCCGGAGCATCCCTTCGGCTTTTATTTTATGCTAATATATCTCTATGAAAATATTAATCGTTGATGACTCTACAAATTGGGTAGAATATCATATTCATAATTTAAGAAAATTTCTGCCGCAAGACACAGAATACGAAACAGCGACAAGCGCCCGCCAAGGCGTCGATAAAATAACATCCGCTGTTGATGAACCATATGATGTAATTTTCACCGATATGCAGATGGAAAGCGACTTTTTACCGTTATTTGCAGGTGAATGGCTTATCAAACAAATAAAAACTTTTAAAGAATATGAAGATAAAAAAATTATCGCAGTGTCTGCTGCCGGTAATTTAAAGCAAATCGCCGCTAAGTATGATGTTTCGTATATTCCAAAATTAAAATGCAGCGACATAAAAAGTTACAAAGAGAAATTTGTGTAAAATTTTTGTTACAAACGGCATAGATTACTAAAGTTTTTTACAAAAACTCCCGATTGAAAATCTATCAAAGGTTAGAATAATTCAAGGAGAAAACTTTATGTACAGATATGTAGTGTGGCCCGGTGCTTATAGCTTCAAAGAAGAGATAGGGTTGTTCGTTAGATTTTTGAAAGACCAATTTGACAATCTTTCAAATAAAATTGAAAAAACAGAAAACGCTGTAGATGAGAAAACGGCTGTTGATTAGGATTTTGTGTCTATTATTTAGTGAGTAAAAAATTTAGCCCCGCAAAAGCGATTGCGGGGTTTTGATTTTAATAAACCATGTTGTTATAGATTATTTCAGAAGCTTTAACAATGAAATCTTTGCCGGCGGGTGAATTGTAAGGACGGTTGGCGAGAATTACGACAATATATTTTTTGCCGTTTGGAGCGTAAACAATTCCGGCATCGCCAAGCATTTTACCGATATCGCCGGTTTTGTGGAGGAAGACTGCACCGGAGCCAAGGCCTGCCGGAATTAGCCGGTCATTGTGAACATGCCCCATGTAGTCAAAGATTTTTTCGCGTGAACTCATTGATAAAAAATTAGGGTTTTCATCAATATTATAAAGCATTCTTGCCATATCTTCGGCCGTTGTGTGGTTTGTACCTCCCAAATCCGGCAGCCAGGTTTGAACATGTGTATGCTTTAAGCCCCATTGGCGTATTGCTGAATTTATATCTGTCATTGAGCCGAGTTTTGACATTAACATATTTGTTGCAGAGTTGTCTGACTCTGTAATCATTAATCTAGCCAAATCATCAATTGTCCAAACAGAGTTTGCGGCCTTAAACTGCATACTGCCAGAGCCTTCTGAGCGGTAGTACTCTGTTAATTTCATTTCATCATATATTGTAAGCTGGTTTTTCTCAATGGAACGGAAAAGCTCTATCAAAACAGGCACTTTAATTATACTTGCCGCAGAGTACAATTTGTCGGAATTAATTCCTGCATAGTTGCGGGTTTCGTAATCCCAAACGTATATAGAAGGCTCGATTGACGGGTATTGCGCCATTAAACTCTGCAATTGATTCTCTAAGCCTTCAAGCCTCTGGTGCTGTTCAAGTTCAATCATTTGAGGCTTTTTAGTTTCTGCTGTTGAAAATGCGAATTTACCTAAAAACCAATCATTATGAAGATAGTTTAAAGTAGGTGTTAAAATTCTTTCGTAATCAGCTTTAACTTCAGGATAAGGCGATTTGAAGAAAAACGATTTAACAACCCTGTTGAAGCCGAATGGTATTACAATCAGGCCGACTGCAATCAAAAATATAATTGAAATCAGCCGATGTATATAATAATATTTTTGAGCCTTTTTAGATTTAACTCTTTTTTGGATTTGGCTTTGCGGGCGGTAAACCGGCCTTGTTTCAGGCACAACACGTCTTCGCGGAAGTTCACGAACCTCGCTGCAATCTCCGTAATAGTATTTCTCGTGTGAATATTTTTTTGCTAATTCCGGCATAATTTCCTCCCGCTATGTTATCATTTTATCGTTTGGTTTTGCAATTGGCAAGTTAGTTACATTTTTTTTAACAAAATTAAAGAACACAGAATATTATAAAATTGCATTTTGCATTTTTCCATAGTAAAATTTTTGAATGAAAAGAGAGGGAATAATAATGGAAGATTGCATTTTTTGTAAAATAATTAACGGAGATTTCAACACTGAATTTGTGTATGAAAACGATTATGTTGCGGTGTTCAAAGACATTAACCCGAAGGCGCCTGTGCATTTGCTTGTAGTACCGAAAGTTCATGTTGCATCATTAAATGAACTTGAAGACAAAAATCTTATGGCTGAGCTTTTGCAGGCAGTGAAAGACACAACAAAGAAAATCGGATTAAAGTCATACAAAACCCTGATTAACACCGGAAAAAAAGCCGGTCAGGAAGTATTTCACCTACATCTTCACATATTAGGCAGCAAATAGCAGAAAGGAAAAACAAAATGACAAACGGAGTAAAAGAAGGATTTTATAAAGAAATAACACCCGCCGGGTTTGGAATTGCCATCAAGGCTAAAGATATACTTTTTTCAAAGCAGTCTGAGTTTCAGAAAGTTGAAATTTTTGATACCGAAAGCGCCCTCGGACGCGTCTTAACCCTTGACGATTTGATGATGACAACCGAAGGCGATGAATTCCATTACCACGAAATGATTGCGCATATTCCGATGATGAACCACAAGTGTCCTAAATCAGTTTTAGTTATTGGCGGCGGCGACGGCGGCACAGTTAGAGAAGTTTTAAAACACTCAACAGTTGAACGCGTTGTGCTTTGCGAAATCGACGGAATGGTTATCGAGGCTTGCAAAGAATTTTTACCAACAATTTCATGCGGACTTTCAGACCCGCGCGTTGAAATTAAAGTCGAAGACGCTATTGAATATATAAAAGATAAGAAAAATGAATTTGACATTGTACTGATTGATTCAACAGACCCGATGGGCCCGGGCGAAGGCCTGTTTACGGAAGAATTCTACACAAATGTAAAAAACTCTCTCAAAGAAGGAGGCATCGTTGCGGCACAATCAGAAAGCCCTTTTGTAAACAAAGAAGAAATTAAAAAAATGTATAATTTGTTGAAAAAAGTTTTTCCGATATGTTCAACCTACACATCAAATATACCGACTTATCCGGGCGGATATTGGGCTTGGGCGTACTGTTCTGTCAGCGTTGAGCCGCTTTCTTACATTGACGAAAAACGCTGTGAAGAAATTACCAAAACCTGCAAAATTTACAACAAAGACTACCACCTTGCACGTTTTGCACTGCCTAACTATTTGAAGGAACTTTTATAGGATGAAAAATTCAAAAAACGGACTTGTTTCAGTTATAATCCCTTGTTACAATCAGGGCTGCTTTATCAACGACGCTGTCAAGTCCGTTTTGAATTCCTCTTATCAAAATATTGAAATCATAATCGTTAACGACGGCAGCCGCGACTTTCTCACTAATGAAGTTTTAAAAGGTTTCAATGATGAAAGAATTAAGGTTATTCATCAGGCAAATCAAGGCGTTTGCGCGGCAAGAAACAACGGTATTAAAGAAGCAAACGGGGAATTCATTCTGCCTTTGGACGCTGACGACAAAATCGCGCCTCTTTACATTGAAAAAGCAGTAAAGGTTTTACAGCAAAACCCAAAAATCGGAATTGTTTATTGCGATGCCCAAGCCTTTGGTGTTGATAATAAAAAGCTTAATTTAAAAAAATTCAGTATAAAAAATATCCTAATAGAGAATTTAATATTTGTAAGCGCGATATTCAGGAAAGAAGATTTTGAAAAAACTGAAAAATTCCGCAATGTTATGAACGCAGGCTGCGAAGACTGGGATGTATGGCTTTCTTTAATTGAGCGGGGCGCACAGGTTTACAAAATTGAGGAAGTTTTATTCTTTTACAGAAAATATGAAAACACACGCACATCCAGCGCTTTAAAATTTAAAAATTACATCCAAATCCGCCGCACAATTATTAGTCTGCACAAAGCGCTTTATAAAAAACATTTTCTTAAAGTAATTTTGCCTATGAGTTTTTTAATCCTGAAAAACGGCTTGTTCAATGTATTAAACAACACGAAAGGTTTACGCAAATTTTTAAGAAAGATTTATTACAAAACAACAATAGAAATTCTGGGGCTGTATCCTGAAATTAAGCGAATTAACAGAAGAAAAATTGATAAAGAAATTAAAGATTTCACAGGCACTCCGGCGCCCAAAAGACAGGCGCAGACCAAGATAATTGTTTCACTGACTTCAATTCCTGAAAGAATACAGACAATTCACTACTGTCTTTATTCTTTGATTTCGCAAAGCTTTCAAGCTGATAAAATAATTCTTTGGCTGGGAGAAGAAAAATTCCAAAATAAAGAACAAGATCTTCCGCAAGAAGTTTTAAAATTCAAAGATTGGGGAGTAGAAATCAAATTCACAAAAGACATCCGCTCGTTCACAAAGCTTGTGCCGGCGCTGAGGGAATTTCCCGATGACATAATTGTTACAGCAGATGATGATATTTTTTACGAAAAAGATTGGTTGAAAAATCTTGCCGAAACCTATGAGAAACATCCGCAAGATATTATTGTGCATAAACCGCTTGAAGTAAGCCTTGACACACCGTATTCAAAATGGAAAGCGCCACAAACGCAATCCTCTTTTAAAAACTTTATACTCGGTGTGGGCGGCGTGCTTTATCCGCCAAATCCGCTTCACAAAGACACGGTGAAAGAAGATTTGTTTTTAAACCTCTGTCCTCACAATGACGACGTATGGTTCTGGGCAATGGCAGTCAAAAACAACAGAAAAATCCGCCTCGCAGATAATTCAATTCCTACTCAAACTATAATCAGCATTGAGCGCGAATTAAATTTAAACAATGAACCCACGCTTTACAAAGGCAACCGCATATGCCGGACAGATTTGCAATTTTTGAATGTTTTAAGTTATTATAAAGACATTGAGGAGAAGTTAGAGGATTAATGGAAAAGAAAAAGATTAAACTTATTTATGATGCCGGAGCATTGTCTTATTACTATGAAAAAAGCAGCTCTCGCAGCGGAATTTTTTTCGTCGCATATAACATCTTACGCGAGCTTTCCAAACGCGAAGACATTGAAATTGTACTTTATGCTGATTTAGACCGCCTGCTTGCAGCAAAAAAGTTTGTCAAAACCCACCCCGAATTCCAACATATAAAAGTCCTCGGTAAACTTACTCTTTTCAGCCGTTTTCTTGGCTCAATTTCCTATTACAGATACAAGTTTAGAAAAATTGACAAAAAAGACAATCTCTTTAAAATGATTTACAGATTTTTTGCAATAAGGATTATACGATTATACAATGAGCACCAGTTCTTTAACAAAAGTCTGCAAAAAGAAATCGACAATTTTGACGTTTACTTTTCGCCAAACTCTGCACCGCCAAAAGTCGTTTTTCTAAATGAAAAAATAAAAAGGTTTATATTTCTCCACGATACAATTCCGATTGTACTGCAAGAGTATTTTCACACTATGCAAATAAGCACAACCTGGTTTTACAAACTCTTTAATTCTCTAAACAAAACAGATTATTACTTTACAAACTCCGAATACACAAAATCAGATTTTCTTAAATACTCTGACAAATTAAATCCTGACCATGTAATCACTGCATTGCTGGGCGCTGATGAGAAATTCCATCCCGTTTGCGATGAACATAAAATAAACGAAATTAAAGAAAAATACTCAATTCCAAAAGACAAAAGGCTTATATTAAGCCTATGCACGCTTGAGCCGCGGAAAAATCTTGTATTTGCAGTTAAAAACTTCGTGAAATTCATCCAGAAAAATAATATCGAGGACTGCGTCTTTGTCTTAGGCGGAGGGCACTGGCAGTTATTTTTGAAAAAAATTGAAGATGAACTTTCCAGTCTTGGAGACTTCAAGGATAAAATAATTAAAACAGGATACATTGAAGATGAAGACTTGCCGATATTATACAGTGCGGCTGAAAGTTTTGTGTACCCGTCGCTTTATGAAGGCTTTGGCATGCCGGTTTTAGAAGCAATGCAGTGCGGCTGTCCTGTCATTACCTCCAACAGAACATCAATTCCTGAAGTCATTGCAGATGCCGGAATTCAAATTAATCCTGAAAAAGACGAAGAGCTTATCAGTGCTTATGAAAAAATGTATTTTGATGAAAGCTTCAGGCACGAATGCACCCGTCGGGGTTTGGAACGCGCTAAAGATTTTAGCTGGAAAAAATGCGTTGATATTATTGTTAATACAATCGGAGAAAACTTATGACAACAAAATCCGAAATCCCTATAGTTTATATAACCGACAACAGATATGTAGAAATTGCAGCAGTTTCAATTTACTCGTTACTTAAAAATAAAAGAAAAGAAACAAATTACAAAGTTTATGTTCTAGGAATAGACTTAGCTTATGGCAGTGTTGATACTTTAAAAAGAATTTCTAAAGATATTGAAATTATCCACTGCGATAACAAATACAAAAACATGCAACTTCAAAATGACAAACTTTCACCGGCAACGTTTTTGAAAGTTGATATTCCGCAAATTTTTACACAATATGACAAAGTTCTTTATTTAGACTCCGATACGACTATTCATAAAGACTTGACCGATTTGTATAATATTGATATTACAGACTATTATGCAGGTGTGGCAAAGGACACATATTTTTTAAAGGACAAAAACAGCTTCCGCCCGGAAGGAATTAAAGATTACTTTAACGCCGGGGTAATTCTCTTCAACTGCGCCAAAAACCGCCAGGATAACATGTATCAAAAAATTACTGATGTCTACAAACTCGGCAAGTACAATGAATATGGAGACCAAAATGGTTTTAACATATGCTGGAATGAAAAAGTAAAATTTATTTCTTTCAGATATAATTTCTTTCCTACAATGCGTGATGTTTTCACAGGAGAACTTGCCCGGGCATTCAAGTGCTCGGAACGCGAAATCGTTGAGATGAAATACCATTATTCAATAATTCATTATGCCGGTATAAGGCATCTTCATCGCCGGGATTATCCGCTCGCTAATGTTTGGAACAAGTATTACGATGAGCTTTACGGGGACAAAAAGATTTTTAAATTCTGGAAATGGAAATTGAAAATTAAAGACCTCTTAGTCCTTGCAGGGATTTGTAATAAAGATTATTCCGTGGTAGAATGACACTGTAAATGAAATTTTGAAGAGGGATTATGTCTATAATTATAATGATACTACTTTTAAGTGTACTTATTTTGGTTCACGAAGCCGGACACTTTTTAGCGGCAAAAATGTTTAAGATGAAAGTTGCGAAATTTGGTTTCGGACTTCCAATCGGCCCGACGCTTTGGGAAAAACAGGTTGGGGATGTGAAAGTTATTGTTCACGCTTTTTTGCTTGGCGGATATGTTGCGTTTCCGGATGACGAAGAAGAATACAAAAATTTGCCGGCAGATTCTCCTGACAGATTTTTAAACCGTCCTATTTATCAACGCTTAATCGTTGTATCAGCGGGTGTTTTTGCAAACGTTGTTGCAGCGTTTGTAATTGTATTTATTACAGCTGCAATCTGGGGACATCTGCCTTCTGACAAATACGATGTTTATATTACCAAAATAGTCGCGGATAAAAATGCGTCCGTTTGGAATTCCGGTTTACAACCCGGCGACAAGGTTATTGAAATTAACGGCTCTAAAGTTGATACGGATTTTGCACTTCCGCTTTTTGCCAGATACAGCAAAAAATTCGACGGCAAAGCTGATGAAATTCTTATTAATAAAAATTATGAAAAATTAAAAAAGTTAAACCCGGCTTTCACACGCGACGAAATTATACCAAAAGATGTAACTGTAAAGCTCCCTGACTTTACGCCGGAAAGCCCGGTTCTTTTAACTCAAAACCAGCTTAAAGGTCTTGAACGATACAAAGATAACCAAATTGATCTTAATGAAAAACAAATAAAATTGCGCGATGAAATTCAAAACAGAAAATTCTACACCTCAAATGGCGAGGTTACATTAGAAGATTTAGCATATGCAATTTCAGACAACGCACACCCGATAAATATGAAAGTCTTAAGAGACGGGAAAATAATTCAATTGAAACCCATATACACCAACACTGAAGGCATGATCGGCGTTGAAAGAAATTCCAAAGAAATTTTCATTCCGACAAAAGATTTTAAATCTATTGTAAAAGGCAGTACAAAATACTTATATGATCAAACTTATATGCTTCTTTACGGGTTAAAGCAGATATTCACCGGCAAAGTTAAGATGACTGACCTTCACGGTGTAATATTAATCACAAAAGTCGGCGGAGACAAAATTCAACACGAAGGAATTTTCCCCGGGCTGCTTTTGACTGCAATAATTTCGCTTGATTTGGCAATAATTAACTTCCTGCCAATACCTGCGCTTGACGGCGGCCACGTCATGTTTTTATTAATTGAAAAAATTCTCGGCAGAAAACCGGATGAAGAAGTTATAAATAAAATTGGTACAGCGGGATTTATGTTTTTAATAGCGCTGATGGTTTTTGTCCTGGGCAACGACATTTTTGCACTGCTAACGCACAAGTTCGGATAAAATTTCACCCTTCTCCCCAAGGTGGGATGCAAAACGAACACTCGAGCAAGGCGAGAGTTGTGAGCTTGTATTTCGAAGATAGAAGGGTGAATGTGTGATTTTTTTAATTATTCTTTTTCAAGCGTTCAAAATCGGCCTTAATTTCGTCGGCTTTTCGGGAAAGCTTGTTATAAACTTGCGAATTTATCTCTCCGCCAATAAGAATAAGAATGGATGTATAATAAAACCAAACCATCAAAACAGCAAAAGCACCGATTGTACCGTAAACCATGTTATATGTTCCAAGGTTGTTCACGTAAAGCGAAAATCCCCACGACCCAATGAGCCAGAATGTACAGAAAAAGAATGTTCCAGGAAGCGCACTTGCTCGTTTAAATTTTTCATTTCCGCGCAAATCCGGCAAGATATAATAACTTAAAAACGCCATCAGGTACAATGCCAGAAACGCTACTGGCCAACGCAATGTCAAAAGCATTATAGCAATGTTTTTTGTCATATGGAAATGAGTTACGAAAAAATTAACAATAACTTTACCAAAAATAATAAGGTTAATAGTCAAAAACATAACCATTGTATTTACAAAAACCATAATTAAAGACAAAAGCCTTGTATATAAAAAATTTCGTGTTTCTTCAACTTTGTAAGCGCGGTTAAGCCCTTTAAGCACAACAGCAATGGCGTTGGTGGATAAAAACAAAGTTATACAAAAACCTACAATTGCCATTAAACCACCCTGAGAAAAAATCATAACTTCAGAAAGGACTGTAATTATCAATTCCATAGCCTGTTCCGGCATAAAAGTTGAAAGGAAAATTAATATCGGATCAATGTAAGATTTGTTGCCCATCCATCCGAAAACAGCCATCAAAAACAGCATAAAAGGAAAAATTCCTATAACCAGCATAAATCCCATTTCTGCTGCCATTCCGAAGAAATCATTTTTAACTACAGAAGTTATTAATCTTTTTATTGCTATGAACCAGCCGCTTCTTTTCATATTAAATTTCTCTTGCTTCATCAACACTTGCTTTCACAACACAACCGGCAGCAAAGGTGTGGCCGCCACCACCAAAAACAGAACAGATTTCAGCGACATCAACGTTTTTGCTGCGCATAGAAACCTTTGAGCCGCCGTTTTTCATCTGTCTAACAACAAAGGCAATTTCTGTTGAGACTATCGCTCTTAATTTTTCAGTTAAACCTTCCGTACAGTCTTCTTCTGCTGAAAATTTCTCAATATCTTTTTCATAAACCGTTGTATATGCAATTTTGTCATTATTCTCAAAAACAGCTTTTGAAATACAATAAGCCTGGAATAAAACATGATTTTTTGAATTAGACTCGTAGACTTTTTTATAAATATCAATAGGTTTAACTCCTATTTCGACAAGTTTTGAAGCTGCTTTAAAGGTCTCAGCCTTCGTGTTGTCAAAACGGAAGCCGCCGGTATCAGTGAGAATTCCTGTATAAATAGCTGCCGCCGTCATCGGTGAAATAGTCCAGTTCAAATCTTGCAGCAAATCAAAAAGCACCTCGCTGCAAGAGCTTGCCTCAGGTTTCACTATGTTCAAATCGCCGTAATTTTTATTAGTCTTATGATGGTCGATATTTATAGTAAATTTAGCTTTATTAAAAAGCACTTCACCATCGCCTGCACGATCTTTTGCCGCAATATCGACATTGATAACCAAGTCATATTCGCGTGATTTATCTATTTGCAAGTGGTTTTTAACCTGGTCAATGTAGGGAAGAAATTTATAAATCGCAGGAATTTTCGACGGACAGAACATATCACATTCTTTTTTTAAATTATCCTTCACTGCACAAAACAAGCCTGTCATTGAGCCGAGAGTGTCACCATCCGGGTTAATATGCGAAACTATGAGTACATTTTTTGAAGACTTTATGATATCATTTAGTTGATGGGTATTCATTTCATTATTTTAGCATAAAAAACATTGGATACAAAAATCTTAGGAGAAATATGAAAAAAATTTTGTACACAGATTTTGAGACAACAGAAAATCTGATTTCAAAAATGCTTGAACAGAAAGAAATCCGAAAAGCAATTACCCGGAATAATTTGTACAAATTTTGGGGAAAAATAGCAGGTGCAAAATTTGCACAAAAATCAAAACCATACTCTATGCTTGGAGGCGGGGTAATGGTTATTGCGTGCGAAAACGGAATTGTCGCACAAGAATTAATGCTAAAAAAAACACAGCTTTTAGTAAAATTTAAACCCTATCTGGAATCTCTAAAACTAAAAGTCTCGGACTTGCGATTTGACCCGAAAAAATGGGTAAATGAAATTGAAGAATAAAAAAAGGACGGAAATTAATCCGTCCTTTTCATATTATTTGTCGCCAGTAAATTTCTGACCGTTTTCGCGGACTTCAAAGTAGATATCTCCGAACTTTGTCCCGGCAGGGAAGCCTGCTGTACTGCTCCAAGACCCTGATTTACAGACATTTGTACCCGTTGTTGAGTAATAACAGTTGCTGCTATTGTTTACACAACCATGTACAGTTAAACGTTTACAAGGGTTTAAAGTTCCATTACAAGAAACATTATAGTACCAGGTAAAGCTTACCATTGTAACTTCTTGATCTTGGTCATATGGATCAGTTTTTAGTACATATGTATTTGTAAGTTTTGGGGTACAAGAGTTGGCACTACAGTTAAAGTTCATCTGCACAAGCAGCTTTCCATCTGAGGTTTCTCTTACTGTGCCTGACGTTGATACTGAACCAGGGCAACGACCGGTAGTCCCGGAGTCAGAACATGCGGGGCCAGAACACCCAGTCTGAACGTATTCAACATGAGATACCTCCGCTGAAACGGTATCGCCTGCTTTTACTGAGGCAGGTACGTTGAATTCTTTTTGATAGGTAACAGGGTTTGCGCTGCCTTCATAGCCGTAGAATACATCGCTGCCTATTGAGGTGCCGTTCGCTTTAAAGGACAAATCTCCTGACCAAGAAGTCCACGGCATATTTCCGCCACCATGAACCCAAATTTCCAGTTTACCATTTCCTGTTGCAGGCTTACAATCCTTAATTTCAATAGTGCTGTCGCCTGTAACCCATACCTTTTTAGATACTGGGTCTGCGGATTTTTCATACAC
>USGC01000021.1 GCA_900554095.1 uncultured bacterium | reverse complement strand
GGGGGCTCGCGGGTTTATACCGCTTAAAGATAAAATTTTGACCCACTTGCAAATTGACCAAAATAATATTATAATAAATAATATACTAAGCAAGCGTGAGGTTTATATGAAAAAAGGTTTTACATTAGCAGAGGTTTTAATAACTCTTGGCATAATTGGAGTTGTTGCTGCTATGACTCTGCCGACTTTAATGCAAAATTATCAGAAAAAAGTAGCCGTAGAACGAGCTAAAAAAGCTTATGCTGAAATTTCTTTGGCATTAAGGCATGCTCAAGCTGACCATGGTGATCCTAAAAATTGGGATTACTCTTTTTCTAATGATAATGGTGAAAATACTCAACTTATTGCTGAAAAATATATACTGCCCTATCTTAAAGGTGTCGAGTTTTGTGGAAATGGTTATGAGGCTCTCGATAACGGATGTGTTGCGGCGGGGAGTGCTTCAAGAAGTTATCGGCTGGCAAACGGTACAAATTTTTCTATAGCAGCTTATGGTGGACAGAATGTCGGAGGCGCTGTTGTTTCTGTTGGTATTAAAAAAGGGGCAAAAACAATAGGTGTAGATAAATTCGCGTTTGTTTATAATTACAAAACCGGATTATTAAAACCATACGGGTATCAAGAGAATTTAAAAAGAGAAGATATTATAAATGGCTATACCGCTGATATTTATGATGATGGACGGCAGGTAATCAATATAGCTTGCAACGAAAGTGCTTCTGTAGAATATCCTCTTCATGCCTGCACTATGCTTTTATTCTACGACAATTGGCAGATTAAAGACGACTATCCTTGGGGAAAATAACTTAAGCTTCAACTTCTGCCAGATTGCTGTCTAAAGATTTTATTTTTACATCAATCCTGTCGTGGAAATTTTGTTTTAATCTGTCAACAAGAGAATTGGTGGAATTAACCCAGAACATTGACGCTGATAAAATTTTGACTTCACCCAGTTCGTCTCTGACTTTTAACATCAAAGGGTCAGAGCCGGAATGTTCGCAGAGCATGTTTTTCATAAACACCAATTCTTCAAATTTAAAATCATCCTTCAATTCAAGAGTAAATATATTTGAATTGTCAACAGGTTTTACAGATTCAACCAAAAGCACGGGCGGTTCGTCTTCACCTCTTCGGCTGACTTTGCCGGATATAATAACCCGCTGTTCTGCTTCAAGATAACTTCCGTATTCTTGGATTTGTCTGTTGAAACAAATAACCTCGATTTTTCCGCTCAAATCTTCAATTGATACAAATCGTATGAATTTAGACGGATCTTTTTTGGTTGGGATTTGTTTTGTTGCAGTGATAAGTCCGCAGATTGTTACAACTTTGTCATTTGGTAGTTCAGGTATTTCAGAGATTTTATGCGTCATTAAGAAAGGCAATTTGTCCCTGATTGTTGAAAGCGGGTGGCTCGTAACGTAAAATCCTAAAAATTCTTTTTCAAATATCTGTAACTGTCTTTGATCATATTCTTCATCTGAGCCGGCGAGTTTAAATTTTGCATCCTCAACTTCTTCAGCATTTCCGAGCAAATCAAATAAGGAGCCTTGGCCGCTTTCTTTTGCTTTGGCTTCTTTTGAGGCTGTTGCTGTGATGTAATCAATATTATCCCACAGTTGCTTGCGGCTTTTTTCTATGTTGGAGAAGGCCCCGGCCTTAATAAGACCTTCTAAAGTCTTTTTATTACAGCATTTGCTGTCTAAGCGCTTACAGTAGTCATAGATGGATTTAAATTCCCCGTTGGCTTCGCGTTCTTGTATAATTGCTTCAACAACTGCTTCACCGACTTGCTTGATAGACGCAAGTCCAAATCTAATATTTCCTTCGTCAGGCGTGAATTCTGCGAAAGATTTATTGATGTCAGGGGCCATGACCTTAATGCCTTTTTTAAGAGCTTCTTCAATGTATAATTGAGTTTTGTCCTGATCGCCTGATACAGATGTTAAAAGGGACGCAAGGTATTCAACAGGATAATGGCATTTTAAGTAGGCCGTCTGGTATGCAACAAACGCATAAGCTGCCGAGTGCGACCTGTTAAAACAGTATGAAGCAAACTTTTCAATTTGTTCAAAAAGTGCTGCTGCGTCTTTTGATTCCATGCCATGACGCGCTGCACCTTCAATAAATTTACCTTTTTGCTGAGCCATTTCATCAAGCTTTTTCTTACCCATCATACGGCGAACCATGTCTGCTTGACCGAGTGTGTAGTCGGCCAAAACCTGGAATACCTGCATAATTTGTTCTTGATATACAATAGTTCCATAGGTGTCTTTTAGTACGGGTTCTAAAAGCGGGTGAGCGTATTTAATTTCCTGACGGCCGTGTTTCCGTTCAACGAAGTCTGTAACCATGCCGGATTCAAGCGGGCCCGGGCGGAAAAGCGCAACCAGTGCGCCTAAATCTTCAAATACGTCCGGCTTTAAATCTTTAACAAGCTTTTTCATCCCGGATGATTCTAACTGGAATACCCCGTCCGTATCGCCTGCTATAAGCATGTCATAAGTAGGCTTATCATCAAGAGGTATTCTGTCTACATCAAATTCAATTCCTTGTCTTTGCTTAATGAGCTTCATGGTCTTGTGAATCATTGTGAGGTTTCTTAAACCTAAAAAGTCCATTTTCAAAAGACCAAGTTTTTCCAAATCCGCCATTGGGTATTCAGTTACTATAATGCCGTCTTTTGAAGGCTGAACAGGCACAATTTCGTTTAAAGGTTTGTGAGCAATAATAACACCTGCTGCGTGCGTACCTGTGTTGTTTTTAATCCCTTCAATTGCCTTTGACATATCGACAAGCCGCTTAACTTCCGGATCTTCATCGTAAAGTTTTTTTAATTCCATGCCCGGCTGAAGAGCATCATCAATATGAGTTTTAGGTTCTGATGGTATTAGTGATGCCAACTGATTGCTTCGCGCATAAGGTATATCAAATACTCGTGCAACACCTTTCATTGCGGCTTTAGCAGCGTAAGTTCCAAAGGTAATAATCTGACAAACCTTGTCTTCGCCATATTTGCGCGCAACGTAATCAATTACTTCACCGCGGCGTTCAATGCAAAAGTCAATATCGACATCGGGCATTGAATATCTTTCAGGGTTTAGAAATCTTTCAAACAAGAGATGGTGGCGAATAGGGTCGAGTTCTGTGATTTTCAGGGCATACGCAACGACCGAACCTGCTGCGGAGCCTCTGCCCGGGCCTACTGGAATACCGTTTGTTTTTGCAAAGTGAACAAAATCCCACGTAATTAAGAAGTATGCCGAAAATCCCATTTGTTCAATAATTCCGAGTTCGTAGCGGACACGTTCTTCAATTTCTTTGGGGATAACTTCTCCGTAACGTTCTTTTAAACCTTCGTGAACAATGTAGTCAAGGTAACTTTCTACAGTGTATCCTGCTGGTACTTCATAATGAGGAAGAGGGCTTTTGCCCATTTCAAGAATTAAATGGCATTTGTCTGCAATTTCAACTGTGTTTTTAATACACTCATCAAATATCTCCTTATCAAGCCATTTAAATGAGTCCCGGAGTTCTTCGGCGGTTTTAACGTAAAACTCGTTGTTTGGAAAATGAAATCTGTTTTCTTCATTTTTTAAAGCATTTGTTTGCAGGCATAAAAGAGTGTCATGCCAGTCTGCGTCTTCTTTTCTTAAATAGTGCGAGTCATTTGTAATAATCATTTTTGCACCAATTTCGTTTGCGATTTTTATCAAATCAGGGTTGGTGCGTTTTTGTTCTTCAAGTCCGTGGTCTTGAAGTTCAATATAGTAATCTTCGCCGAATATTTTTTGGAATCTAAGGGCCGCCGCTTTAGCGCCGTCGTAATCTTTTTTTAATAAGTACTGAAGAACTTCGCCGCCAAGACAAGCAGATGAGCAGATTAGGCCTTCTGAGTACTTTTCTAAAAGCTCCATGTTAATTCTTGGCTTGTAATACATGCCTTCACAGTGTGCGATTGAAACTAATTTGACTAAATTCATATACCCTGTTTTGTCTTTTGCAAGCAAAACCAAGTGATATAATGGATTGTGTGAAGCATTTTTTTCATGTATATCGCCGTCATGCATGTAAAATTCACAGCCGATAATAGCTTTCATGCCCATTTCTTTGGCGGTTCTGTAGAATTCAATTGCAGAATACATAACGCCGTGATCCGTAATTGCAACGGCTGGCATGTTATTTTCTTTCGCAAATTCTAAAAGCGGTTTCACTTTAATTGCGCCGTCAAGAAGCGAGTATTCACTGTGTAAATGTAATGGTACATATGGAGTGCTCATAAAAACATGTTAGCACACCCCGAATTAAAAAACTTTTAATGTTAAATTTGTTTACGCATAATTTTTCAAAGTATCATCCAGCATAGCGAGCATGCGGTCTTTTACACTTTTAGGCGAAACAATTCTGCAATCGTAATCATAACGCATTAGGCGTTTTATTAAAACGTCAAAGTTTTCGTCGTTGTTTATAATGGACAACCAGCCGTTTTCATCAAATTTACCGTCAGTACTTTCCCACTGTTTAAGTTTGTAAGACTTTGCGAGATTGTTTCTTATTTGATAAACAACTGTTGTAGAAATTTCCGGACTTGAAGAAATGGTAGGAAATTGCTTGATATCAATAATTGAATCAATCGGAATTTCAAATACCTGGCGGCTCAGATGGTTAAATACGCAAAAGTATGCACGCCTGCTGATATAATTTACTTCACGCGGATTACAAATAAGTTTGTACTCTTGGTTTTCGTGCTTGAAAACCACTTCAAGCTTTTGATTTTCAAAGCAGTATTGTTCACATTTTGAAATAAGCTCACTATATTTGGTGAAGTATTCTGAAATATCAAGATTGGAGGCATTGTTATTGTCATTCAATAAATCTTTAGCAACAGATGTCATTCTAACTTGAATATCATTTAGAAATTTTTCAAAATATTCTTTTTGTTTTCCGTTAGGCAGAATGTTAACAGAGCTTTTCAAAAGGCTTATTACTTTTACATCATCAGAATTGAAGTTTAAGCAGTAAGGCGAATTTTCAAGATAGTATTTATTTTTAACTTTTTCAATATTAATACCAAATACTTTAAGGGTATTCAGGTATTTATTAAGAATAACGTGTGCTGCTGATTTACTGGTTTCTTCGTTATTTTGAAACAGATCAATAACATCTTTGTAATCCGCTTCTCCGTTTGATAAAAGTTTTAGAAAATCAAATATTTTAATACAAGAATCGTTATATTTTTCGCTTAGCTTTTTCATACCTAATACTCCTGTCTCATTCTCTTAAGAGTTTCGATTATTTCCTGCTTTAACTCTTCCGGTTCAATTACTTTGCATGTGCTGCCCAAAGACAGAATTCTTTGTTTAAGTCTGAATTTGTTTGATGATTTTAATTCTATTAAAACTTTGTTATTATTTACTTCAAGAAGTTTTTCATCATCGTTAAGCTGAATTTCCTGCTGGTTTGCGAGCAATTCGTATTTGACGACAATTTCTTCTGTATCAAAGTTTTTGCTGTTGTTTTTAATTTCTTTAATATCAATGATTCGGCTTACCAAGAAATATCCGTAATCGCTGTAATCAAGACAATTTCCATAAATATAAAGTTTGTTGTTTTCAAACCCTAATTTGTCGCATACAATTTCAATTTCTTTGTGCCCGGAACGCGGTGAATTATAATTCAATACAATCTGCTGTTTTTTGTTGCAGCATTGTAAAAGGTTTTCAAGCATCTCAATGTCTAAACCTGTAAGAATGGAAATCTTGCTGAAAGTTTCTGTGAATTCAGGGTTTTTAATGTAACTAGCAATCTTTCTGAAGAATTTCTCGAGTAAAATCAATTCATCAATATCAATAGTTCTTGAGATTGTTTTATAAATTTTAGAAATACTTTTTATTTGTTCCGGCGCTATTGTAAGTTCAAAAGGATGAGACACAAGCACATACTTTGAGCCTTCGCATCTTTTGGTTTTAGTAATAACGCATCCTATTCTTTTTAAAGAATTTAAGTAAACTCTAATTGTATCAATAGATATCGTTTCTTTTATGTAATCATGGTTAGCAAAATAATCTATTATTTCATCATATGATTTTGGCGATTCCAAAAGCAGTGAAAATATAATAAGAGCCTTAAACCCGGTAAAGGAAATAAGATTGTAAGTTATTGTATTTGTTTTTAAAAATTCTTTCATGTAGATATCCCGATAAATATTATACTATACTTAGTTTGTAAAGACAAGGGAACAAAATTTTATATCTTTTTTCATGATTATACTATAAAAAATAAAAAATTTCTAATTTTATTTTGTCAATTAAAAAATAGCATAATCTTTACGTAATTTCATTAAATTTTCTTCATTAAGATTTAAGAACTTGAATTTTTTCTTACGAAATCCAGGGGCATGGTCAATTGTAAAAAATAATTAATTTTTTTTTACTTGTCAAGAATTTAACTTAGTTTTACATTAAAAGATGGAGAGAATAAAAAACTTAAAAAAAAAAGCTGTTATTAATTAACGGTTATCAGAACAAAAGGCGGAGGAGCTTGGGAACAAGCAACGGGAGAAGACAGTTAAACATTAAAGAAAAAGAGGTGATGGCAAAAGTTTTTAATTGAGGTGTAGAGAAAAGATTAGGGATATTGTTTTTAATTAACAAAAAAAGGATTATAAAAGTTTTTAAAATTTAAGAGGATATTTGGGGTTAATAGTTGTAATTTCTGCTTGCGAAAATGCGAGCTTTTTTGTATATTATTTTTAAAATGAATGAATTAAAACCTAAAAAAATAATAGCTCTTATGTCAGGAACTTCCTGCGACAGTATTGATGCCGGCCTATGTGAAGTCTTCCCGGATCTGAGCTGCAAACTAATTCATGGTATAAATTACAAGTACCCGGAACATATCAGAGCAAAACTTTTTCAACTTTTTGCAGATAATGCCTCAGTTAAAGATGTTTGTCAGATGAACTTTGCTATAGGACAATGTTTTGCCCAAGCATGTAATGTTATTATTTCAGAACATGGAAAACCGGATTTTATCTCAAGCCATGGTCAAACTATTTATCACTTTCCAAAAGATGAAAAACTCGATGGAATTTCTCTGAAAAGCACCCTGCAAATTGGAGAAAGCTCAGTTATTGCTAGAGAAACCGGCTGCATGACTATTTCAAACTTCCGAGAAGCTGATATCGCAAATGGTGGGCAAGGCGCACCGCTTGTTTGTTTTGCTGATGAAAAATGGTTTAAGCCATTGAAAAAGAATTTTTGTATCCAAAATATAGGCGGAATTTCAAATGTTACAGTCGTATCCAGGGAAAATGCTACTTTTGGCTTTGACACAGGGCCTGGTAATATGATGATTGATTATTGTGCGAATAAATTTTTTAATATACCCTATGACATAGACGGAGAAATCGCAAATTCAGGTACAATTAGCGAAAGCTGGCTTGAGTGTCTTTTGCAGGACGATTACTATTTCAAAAATCCGCCCAAAACAACAGGCCGAGAATATTTTTCATCATATTATGTGGAAAATGCGCTGCGTTTTGCACCAAAAGAACCTGAAGATATCATCGCAACACTGACTGCACTAACTGCAAAATCTATTTCACAAGCTTATGAAAGATTTGTATATCCGGCAATTGATATTAATGAAGTTGTTATTGGGGGTGGAGGAGCATATAACCCGACTTTAATGAAGTATTTGAGGCATTATTTGCCTAAAAATATTGATTTAAAAACTCATGAAAGCTATGGAATATCCAATAATTTTAAAGAAGTCATGGCTTTTGCGCTTTTAGGATATTGCACTTATTATGGAATTCCTAACAATCTTCCGGAGTGTACCGGAGCAAATTCGCGTATTGTATTAGGTAAGGTGGCTAATTGTTAAATTACCTTTTAGGGCTATATTAATATTTGTAACGCTTTGTATCGCATGGTAGCAATTAAATATTTTTGGAGTTATATATTATATAACTGTAAATATTATTTGTTACCCCAAAATTAAAGGAGAAAAAGATGTCAGGAATTCAAAAAATAGATTTAGGTATGCCAAAAGCATTTGCTGAAGCAGCCTTAAAAGCAGCAGGGATTGTTGTGGATGAAGCGCCAAGCAAACTTGTTAATAGAGTAAATCACAGTCATACTCCAAGCGTAGCCGCTGATTATGAAGGTGTGAAAAATTTATTTGGAAAGCTAAGCTCAAATATCAGTGATTCTTTTGTTAAAGCCGAAAAGCCAATTGAATCTGTTGAATGGAAACAAATTCCGGTTCCGGGATATTCACTTTCTCATAGAGTGAAAAAGGAGGGGCTTACTATTAAAGATGCTGCATTTGTATGCGAAAACACCTTTGTAAAATAATAAAACTAATTTAATAATTTTTTGAAAGCATAAGGAATGTACCTGATTGTGTCGGATGCTAAAACTCCGAATTCAGTCAGGTCATTTTTTGCAAGAGAACCCGCGATACTGTGCAAATAAACACCTGTTTTTGCAGAATTAAATTCATCAAGACCTTGTGCGAGTAAACCTGAGATTATTCCAGCCAAAACATCACCACTGCCAGCTTTTGCAAGAGCACTGTTGGGTTTATCAAGCGTATATATCTGAAAATCTTTAGATGAAATTATTGTTTTTTCTGATTTTAATACTGTAGTGCAGTTGTATTTTTGTGAAATTTCTTTTGCTGAAGTTTCCATATCGCAAAGGATTTTTTCAATATCTACTTTGAGAAGTCTGCCGGCTTCTTTGGCATGCGGAGTTAGAATAGTTTTTGCGGGGAGTTTGATTGTCTCGGTTTCAGATAATATGTTAAGCCCGTCTGCATCAATAACGGTTGGAATGTCTGCTTTTTCAAGAGTATTTTTAAAAATCCTTTTTGCATTGTCAGATGTAGAGATTCCGCACCCTATAAGTAGAACGTCGCTGGTTTTTAAATGTTTTTCAATATCTTTGAGCGGAGCAAATACTACGTTTTGGGTTTGAGCAGCTGCTGCGTCAATAACGCGCTCTGTTGAGGCCAAAAACACATATCCGCATCCGGTTGTTAACGCTGCTAAACTTGATAATATTGCAGCTCCGGGCATATAATCAGAGCCTGCGATATTTAAAACTTTGCCATAAGTTCCTTTGTTAGAAATTTCGTTTCTTAAAGGTATTTCATAATCCATTTTGTCTTATAACCTCATATGCGACGATTGCCACGGAATTTGCCAAGTTCAAACTTCTTTGGCCTTCTTTCATCGGAATTGTTAAAGCATTTTCATTTTTAACATAAATATCAGGCAGACCTCTTGTTTCAGGGCCGAATACAATAAAGTCGCCTTCTTGAAATTTTACATCAGTATATTTTTTACTTGTTTTAGTTGTCAGATAATAAAAGTTAGCATCTTTATTTGCCTCAAGCAATTCATCCATTGTGTCAATTTTGTGTAAATTCACACTATCCCAATAGTCTAAGCCTGCGCGTTTTGTATATTTAGATGAAAGTGAAAATCCGAGCTTCCCCACCAGATAAAGCGAGGCTCCTGTACATGCACAAAGTCTTGCAATATTACCCGTATTTTGAGGAATTTCAGGTTCAAATAAAACAATATTTAACTTAGCCATTATTTTTTCTCAAATAATTTTTTGCTTTCAATAACAACAGGAATACCTCTGACAACACAGAAAATAAGCGCAAATATCGCCAGAATAAGGCCGATATTTTGTAATATCGGAGTAAATGAGTACATTTCATACCCAGGAATACGGCCTGCAATTATTATAATAAAAGCTGCAACCTTTGCAACTGCATAAGATATTCTCATAAATTTTGAAGCACAGATAAATTGGCCTAATTTAGAAGACTGAATTGTTTTTTCGCCGAATGCGGTAAAACCTTGAGCCAAAGCAACACTTCTAATGCCGTCTGTTACGAATGCGCGCGTAACACAAATAAGAGGAAATATTACCCATAACCATCCCAGTGTTGAAAAGGCTATCCAATATGACATTTCAACAATTCTGTCGCCCATAATGTCAAGCATTGCACCTAAATCGGATGATTCGTTAAATTTTCTTGCGATATAACCGTCAAGCCCATCCATAGCGAACGCTATTATTGAAAGCACAATAGCCGCTACATAAGCCCATGTTGAGGGTATAAACAAAAGCAAAACCGCAAGCATTGCAATAAAAATTCGAAATATTGATATAAAATTTGCCATTTTAATGTCCTTTTACTTTTTCATACGTGAGAGCGAAAAGTTTAATTGATCAAGTTTCTTAACTTTTTCCCCCATCATAATTTTTTCAGCTTCTTCCAGAATTTGAGTTACCATAAAACCGTTGTCTCCGTCAGAGCGGGCTTTTTTGCCTGTTTCGCAGCAGCTTATAAAGTGTTGGCATTCAAGTTTTAGCGGCTCAATTTCTAACACATCTGGAGATATAATATTTTGCGATGTATTTTGAACAAAATTATCATAAACAACGAGTTTATTTTCCGCAACAGTGTCATCTAAAATAGCAGTAGCTTTTGTTCCTCTAACGAGCAGTGTTACGTGCTTTTTAGGCGTAATCCAACTGTCAGATATATGTCCGATAATTCCGTCTTCAAATTCAATACCAATGTGGGTTATGTCCATAATATCATTTTGTTCAGAGGAGCATCCAATGGCTGAAATTACTCTTTGCGGAAGCTTTCCGGTTACATAACTTATCATTGAAACATCGTGAGGAGCCAAGTCCCACATAACACTTCTGTCATTCTTGTGGAAATTAACGTTTAATCTGTCGCTTTGTGCGTAAACGATTTCGCCCAGCGTTCCTTCTTCTATTAACATTTTTAATCTATTTACTGCCGGATGGTATAAAAGTAAATGACCAACCATCAAGACAAGACCTTTTTCATGCGCAAGTTCAGACAGGTCTCTTGCTTCTTGCGCAACTGTTGAAATTGGTTTTTCTACATAAACATTTTTGCCGGCTTCAAGGACGGCTTTAACCACCTTATAATGAGTGTGGCTTGGGGTAACAACTGCTACTGAAGTTATTTCTTCATTGTTAATTATGTCATTAAAATCTTTTGTAACTTTTACGCCGGGATATTGCTCTTTAACTTTTTCGAGATTAGACTCATCAAGATCGCAAACAATATCAAGAACATTTAAGTTATAGAAATTGCGGACGATATTTCTTCCCCATACTCCGCATCCTATTACTGCAATTTTTTGCTGTTTCATCTCTATCCTTTAACTTTTCACTACTATTCAATAACTATTATAATACGGCAAAACTTTATCATGCAAATATATAAAGATGTTTTAACATATTACTTTTTTCTGTTGCGGTAATTTTCCAATCTAAGCTGATGCATTTTTTCGTTGTTTTCCATAAAAATCCCCTTGTCTTCGGGCGCAAAGCAAGTTGATAAGCGCTCCAGAAGCTGAGGCGGAAATTGTGAATAATTGACCATCATATCAAGCAGATCATCATTCAAAGGCATTAGGCCTCTGTAATTTTTATGGAATATAAGTTTTGTTTCATCAATGCTGCGCTGCTCATTTTGGTAAACTTTTTGACCGAGTTTGTAAGTTGTAAAGTTGCCGTCAAAAAAGACGCCCTTATATTTTTTGAGCATAATCCTGATAATAAAATCAAAATCAGACATAAGCTTAAATTTTTCATCAAAATATCTTTCTTTTTCAAAAATAGATCTTTTGAAAAGCATCCCCTGCCTTGCGCACGGCATAACCTGAAACGCATTGTACATAGCAGGAACAAAGAGAAATACATAACCTTCAGGATGTCTGCAATAAGCTGATGAAAATAAAAAGTCCGCATTTTCAGCCTCAAGAAGATTTACTGCATCATAAATCCCTGTTATATCATGGTAGAAATCATCACAGCTTAAAAAAGCAACGTATTTACCTTTTGCACGCATAATACCTTTGTTGTAGGCGTGAAATTTTGAAGTATCTTTTTCAGAGAAAAAGTTTATGTAACCTTTGTTTTTGTAATCTTTCAAAAGCTCAATCGTCTCATCAGTTGACGCGCCGTCTATTACTATATGTTCAATTCTTGGATAAGTCTGCATATCAAGCAGTGTTACAAGTAGGTTGAAATCATCAACCAGGTCATTTTGTACAATATTTAATGTTGGTGTAATTATACTAACTAGTGGTTCCATAGTATTAAATTAGCATAATAATTGAATTTTTTCCAATTGTAAATAATTGTAAATTTATTATTTCAAATCCCACAAAAAACTTCAAAATGAGTAATCATGATAATATATAGGTTTAGTGTTTATTGTGTTACGAGGAAATATAGGAGTTTTGTCATGAGTGAAAATTCCACTGTAATTTCGCCGACGATGCTTGGCGTGAGTTCCGGAGTCGCAGGAATGGGGCTGGGATACGTAATTGCACCGCGTAAGTATCCGATTGAAAGGCTATTAACAAGAAGCGACGATACCTTTGAAAAGACTTTTTCACCGGAAGCTATGGCTGATGCAACAATTGAAGAAAAAAAATCTTTAAAAAACATTAAGGTTGCAGTAGAAGAATACCGGCGTTCGGGTGATTCGTTATTAAAAAGCGAGGTTACGCCAGCCGCTGAGGAGTGGAAGCGGATGGTAGATGGGGTTTGGGTTGATAAAAACGTCAAAGACAATCTAAAAGCTAAGAAAAAATTTTTAAAAAATGCGGTAAAATCTTCTGATTACTATGGATTAAGAGCGAATCTTAAAAATGCACAGACAAATGCCTTAGCCAATCCCAATGACACAGCCGTAAATACTCAACTTAAAAACGCAAGTGCAAAATTTAGCGAAGCTCAAAAAGCCTTGGAAAATCCAATTAGAGAATACAAAAAGGCTTTTCATGCCTATAAATCAGCAAAGGAAAATGCAATAGCTAATCTTCCGGATAAAGGGAAAGCAATCTCTATGCAGTTTGAAAAATTTACAGCCGCAGTTACCAAACGAGCAGACGTTATGTATAAAAAGCTTGCTGAATTGACAAAACGCGAAGGTATTGCTAAAGATTACAAAAATATTGAAAAATATATCCCGAAAGCCCGTACGCATTCAGCAATTATGGGCGGTATAATCGCAGGGCTTGTTGGAATATTAGCCGGCGTTTTTTATAGCAACAAAGAAGCAAACGTGTAAAATTCAGTAACTAAATCTAAGTCCCGTTTTCAAAACCTTACGGGACTTTTCTTTATTAAAAGTTTTTGTAAATTGTTCTAAGGATATGTTCTTCTGTTGTCTTTTTCTCATCAGGAGAGCTTTTGGGGTCGTTAATCATTATATCGAAAGCAACTGTACGGCCTTTTTGTGTGGTAATATACCCGGCTAAAGCACTGATATCACTCAAAGTCCCCGTTTTTGCCCTCAAATTATCTTTGAAATACAGCATACGGTTTTGTAAAGTCCCTTCACCTGGCGTAGGGAATAGTTCTTTATATTTGTCAAAATCTTCTTTTTGGCTTTGAACAATTAAAAAATCTGACATAAAATCAGCAGTTATAAGATTGTTTTTGGAAACGCCGCTGCCGTCAACAATCTTTATATTCTCATTGTTAAGGTTGTGTTTTTTGCAATATTCATTAAACATTAGCAGTGAATTTTTTAATGCGCCTGTGTTATTTACAAATTTGCCGCCTGCGATTTTAAAAACTGTTTCTGCTGCCATATTGTTGCTGTTTTTAAATATATCAGACACAGCTACTGATATCGGATGTTTAATTTCTCCAACAATATAAACATTTGATTGGGGTGTTTTCCTTTGTTTAAAATCAGAATAATACTCTAATTTATTTGCTCTTATGGCTTCTTCAAGCCGTATGTAAAAATATCTTTTAGGATAATTTACGGGAATTTTCAGTTTTATTCTGTCTGCAACGGTCCCTTCTGCTGTAATTACATTAGGCGAAATGCTGTTGTTGCGGTTAAGCGAGACGGAATTTTCTTTTCCGGTTGTTACGAGGTTCATAAAAGTAACCGGATAAAATGTCTCAACATAAATGTTTGCCGGCGCACCTTCTACTGTATGGTCAATAATAACATCAAGCAAATTCTTATCAAGATTATAAGAACTGAATTTAGGCATCAAGGGGTTTAAATCGTCATCCCATTGCCAGCCTTCACCCCACTCTGTGTTGTCAAGAATATAATCATCTATATAAACAGCTTTTGGTTCTATAATTTTTTTAGCTTTCGCTGAAGCCATCAGTTTTTTTAAATCACTGGCTTTTAGATAAGGATCTGCGCCTAACTTTAGTTGTAATTCATTATTTGTTGTTTTATAAAGGGATGTTTTAAAATTATAATCACTTCCAAGGGTGTCTAATGCTGTAGTTAAAGTAATAATCTTCAAGGTAGAAGCAGGAGAAACCGGTTTATCAGCGTTGAGTTCATAAATTGTTTTGCCGGTAGAGGTATCTTTTACTGAAATTGAAACCGCGCCTTTGTTTAAACCACAGTCGGAAATTACTTTTTCAATTCCGCCGGGTTTTGCTTGTGCAGAATTTATGAATAAAATCATAAATATTATTGTAAGCAGCCTTTTCATATTTGTTCTACCTCATATTTTTCTTTAATATCATTTAAAATAGTGCATTCATTTCTGTATTCATTCATTTTGTCAAAGCAAATAGAGCAATTTATTGCACCTTCTTTTTGGTCTTTAATTTCGGCAACGGTGTTACCCAGATAGTCAATTACCCTGGAATGACCGATATTCCATTCTTGAGTATTAATTGGTCCGCACTGGGTTATAGCTATCATATAAGCTTGGTTTTCAATAGCCCTGGCTTTTGTAAGAATTTCCCATGGAATTGGTTTTTTAGAGCCCCAGGCTGCCATATTTATAAGAAGTTCTGCGCCTTGTTTCCTGTACTCTCTGAAAATTTCCGGGAACCTTATGTCATAACATATGCTTAAGCCTATTTTAACGCCTTCAATGTCAACCATTAAAAGTTTATCACCTGCTTTAACATTGCTTCCTTCAGTGCAGCTGCAGTATGAGTATAGGTGAGTTTTTGAATATATTCCGACTAACTCGCCATTTCTGTCAATGACGGGGCAGCTGTTATAATATGTTTCATTGTCTACTTTTTGGATAAAACTTCCACCAATAATATAAGCATTGTATTCTTTTGCAATATTTGAAAGAAATTTTATTGTTTCACTGTTTTGTAAATATTCACCGTTTTTTCTAAATTCTTCACAATCCCAGCCTACAGTCCAAACTTCAGGTAAAACTATAATGTCTGCTCCTTTTATAACATTATGTCTTATCAGAGTAAGCGCTTTTTCAAAGTTGGCTTGTTTATTGCCTGTTAATGAGTTCATTTGAACAGCTGAAATATTTAGTTTTTTGTTTTTCTCCATGTCAGTTGCTTCTTTACCTCTTCAAAAACTGATGGTACGTTTTGTTCCAGTTCATTTAAAGACCGTTGAATCATTGAAATATAAAACGCCTCATCTTTGTCTTTAGCATCAGTTGAAACTTTTATAGGGTTACCGTATAGGTTTACTATTTTAGTAAACAGAAATGGTATTTGCATAGCATCCCAGGACGGAAGTTTCAAGAAATTTTTCTGAGGGGAGTACCAAACTACTGGAACTATAGGCACACCTGCCATTTGAGCTATTTTCACAACTCCGCCCTTACCATATCAACTATGAAAGAATAAGCTCCCG
>USGC01000020.1 GCA_900554095.1 uncultured bacterium | reverse complement strand
ACCACCGACCTCACCCTTATCAGGGGTGCGCTCTAACCACCTGAGCTAGCAGCCCATATACCTATTAAATTTTTTTTGAACACTTGACCCTTATCAGGCCTCTCACAAATTGATACTTAATCAATTTGTCGGTAGAGTACTCTTACTACCTGAGTAGCAGACCTTGTATGGTCAAGTTTTCTCTCGCATGAACAAATGTACTATAAACATTTTTTAAAATCAAGACTTATTTTCTATTTATTTATTAAAAACTGTTACAAATTCCTTTTTTCTTTTAAATTTTATCGGCTTTGTTGCCGTTATTTATTATGGTTTACTTACGGTTTGTTAAGGACTCTTTAATGATTGTAATCGATACACAGATAGAAACTCTTCTAAAGCAGCTCGGTATCAGCCAAACGAAAATGGTTGAGCAGTACCCGATGATGTCTGTCGAAGAAATCGTTGAAGCCGAGGCTGCCTCTGGTAATCAGCAAGCCGTTCAATTTGCTGCTGATTTGTTTACCAACGTCGAAAAGCTAGTCGAAATCTTTAAACTCGCTGATCCTAACAACAAGTTTATTATTCTTTCCACTATGACCGCTGATAAGTTACAGGCTTTTATTCCGCTTTTGGAAGACCAGGATCTTTTGCAAGGCTTTTATTTTTTTACTGAAGACAAGTTGATGAAAATGCTTGAAGATTTACCGCCTGAACAGCTCGTAAATACCGTTTTTCAAATGTTTTCTGAAAAAGAAGTTATACAGCTTATGCCCGACGATGAATTGAATAAATTCCTGACAAGCACTGAGGTTGACAAGGATAACACTCTTAAACACCTTAAATCTATTCCTAACGAATATCTTATGCAAATGATTGAAAGCGTTACGGGAGAGGCGGTTGAGGGGGCTGATAACATTGATATGGTTAACAAAATTGCTCAATTTAATCCGCTTCAATATAAACAGGCGCTTACAACCATGGACCCAACTCAAAAACAAATTCTTACTTTGAATTTGGCTCACGAACACAAAGACCTGTATCAACTTTTTTCAGCAGATGCTTACACAGGCATTGTGCAAACCCAAAAGCAAAAGCCCGAAGTTGTAAAGGCAATGACAGTTATTGAGCGGGACGAAAAAGAAAAAATGCTTAAAGAATTACCTAACGACTTACTTTCAATTGTTTTGACACAAGTTGACGCAAGGGATTTTGCAGATATGCTGATAAATCGTTTTCCTGAAGTTCTGGCAGAGATTATAGCCTCTTAATAACCCCCCACATAGGTTAATCAGACTGGATATTGACAAATATTTCGTTATAATGTATGATGACACTACATCATTAGGGATTGATGGAATTAAGAATAAGGAAATAGATGGAAAAGAACATTAACTTACCGAAAGTGCTCACCAGCCGTGAGCTTTTGACCATTTATCTTGTTGCTAAAGGCTATGCAGACAATGAGATTGCTGTAATGATGAAAATCAGCGTACATACAGTCAGAGCATTTATGCACAGCGTCTTGAAAAAGCTGGACGCCAAAAATAGACCAAATGCTGTCTACAAAGCTATGATTGCAGGCATGATTACAGACAAGGCATTAATTGCTAAATACTATGAATAATGGCTTAATAGAACCTCATAAACTAGCGAAAGTGCTTTTTCGGTAAATAAAAACTTCATATTTTTCCGCTTGTGGAAGGACGAAAGCCTAAATTCACGGACAGTTATTGAGTTTAAGAAATTCACGGAAATATAAATCAGGCCTGCTGGTTTTTCTGTGCTTTCCGCGCCGGGGCCGGCAATTCCTGTCGTGCACACGCAGACATCGGCGTTGGTAAGTTTTTTCAAACCTTCTGCCATTTCAAAAGCGCATTGGGAACTTACGGCACCAAAATTTTTCAGAGTTTCTTCTTTAACTCCAAGATAGCGTTGTTTTGCGGTGTTTGCGTAGACTACATGGCTTTCGTTAAGATACTGAGAGCTTCCGGGTATATCGGTCAGCCTTGAAGCAAGTAACCCTCCTGTGCAGCTTTCGGCTGTAGATATAGTAAGCTTTTTATCTTTCAAAATTTCTGCAACTTTTTTTAACTTATTATCGAACATTACGGATTAATTTAAACACAATAAAATATTTTTATCAATTATAATATTTACCTAAAACGTTAAACTTTTTTTACAAGTATTTTAATTTTGCAGGCGTTTGTAATATCATGGTGTAAAACTCAGGAGAAGTCATGGCATTTACGAAAGACAAAAAAGAAAACCCCAATAAAGAAAAAGATTTACACCTTATACCACAGAACACAGAAGCGGAAGAAGCTGTTCTTGGCGCGATTTTGGTTAATCCGGTTGTGATTACAAAGGTTGTTGAGGGATTAAAGCCGGAAAGCTTTTACAAACCCGCTCACAGATACGTTTACGAAGCCATGCTGCAACTTTTCAACTCCAATGAAAAAATTGATATTGTATCGGTTTCTAACGTCCTTGACTACAGCTCCAAGCTTGAAACAGTAGGCGGAAGACCTTTTATCAATGACCTTGCTCTGAATGCCATTACAACTTCAAATATCGAATATTATTCAAAAATCATTCAGGAAAAAGCGATTAAAAGAGCCTTAATCAACGCTGGAAGCGAAATAGTATCTTTTGGATACGATGTGAACCCTATTGATCAATCGCTCGATCAGGCTGAAAAACTTATCTTTGACATTGCCTCCAAAAAAGCAACAACCGACCTTGTTCACGTCAAAGATCTGGTTTTGAACACTTATGAAAAAATCGAATACAGATACGAGCATAAAGATGAATTGCTGGGGGTTCCGACGAATTTTTACGAGCTTGACACGATGACAAGCGGTTTGCAAAAATCTGATTTAATTATTCTTGCAGCGCGGCCTTCAATGGGTAAAACCGCATTCGCACTGAACATCGCCCAGAATGTCGCGATTAAAGCACAAGTGCCGGTCGCAATATTTTCTCTTGAAATGTCAAAGGAACAGTTGGTTCAACGTATGCTCTGTTCAGAAGCCGAAGTCGATACCCAGCGCTTGAAAACCGGACATATGCAAAGCAAAGATTGGGAAAAACTTGCCGATGCAATGAATTCATTTGCACAAGCGCCGATTTATATTGACGACACCTCAGGATGTACTTTAACCGACATCCGCGCAAAGTGCCGCCGCTTGAAAATGGAAGAAAAAAATCTCGGCCTTGTCGTAATCGACTACCTTCAATTGATGGAAAGCTCAGGCAGAGAAGACCGTATGCAGCAGATTTCCGCCATATCAAGAGGCTTGAAAACATTAGCACGTGAGCTTGATGTGCCTGTAATTGCGCTTTCTCAGCTTTCCCGCGCCGTCGAAAGCCGTACTGATAAACGCCCGATGCTTTCAGACTTGAGAGAATCCGGCGCAATCGAACAAGATGCCGATATTGTTATGTTTATCTACCGCGACGAGTACTACCGCAAAGCCGATGGCGAAGAAGAAGAAGCTATGAAAGCCCAAAATAAAGGCGAATCAGAAATTATTATAGCAAAACACCGTAACGGCCCGGTTGGAACTGTTAAATTACTCTTCCAAGGCAACATTACAAAATTCAAAAATCCGATTAAAACCGACGCATTTTAGTTTTTATGCTATAATTTTTCTATGGAGTAAGATAAGGAGTAAGGGATGAAATTTTTTGTAAAAAAGGAAGATTTATATAACGGTATTAAACTAGTCGAGCGCGCAACAAGCATGAAAGCTTTACAGCCGGTGCTTTTGAACATCTACATCGAAACAATCGACAAAGGCACTATCAAACTTGTTGCAACAGACCTTGATTTGACAGTAATAGCGCTTGTCGACGCTCAGGTTGAAGAAGAAGGTAAAATCACGCTTCCTTCAAAAACTCTTAACGAAATTGTTTCAAAACTCGGCGATAAACTTATTACTTTTGAGATGAAACCAGACGAAACCTCTGTAAATATCACTTGTCAAAATTCAAAATTCGATATAATCGGAATTTCAGCAAACGAATTTCCGCCGGAAGTTCACAACGTTGAGCTTAACGCGGAAAACAGCTTTGAAATTGCTGTTAAACCTTTGACAAAGGCCGTACGTCAAGCAGGTTTTGCCGCAGCGAATTACGAGGCATCAAATCTTCTTTCAGGTATAGTCTGCGACATTTCCGGAAGCCAGCTTGAAATCGCGTCAACTGACGGAAACAGGCTTGCGCGTGTAAGAGAAAAAATTGATAACAAAGACAATGTTACGAACCAATTGATTATCCCTTCACGCACGCTGAATGAATTCATTAAGATGAGCGCGCTTATCGAAGACGAAAACGTAAAAATTTACACCGAAAGAACAAAGTTAATCATCAAAAGCGAAAGAACAACCACAATTTCAAGACTTTTGGAAGGCCAATTCCCGAAATACAACCAGCTTATACCGGCAGAAAGTCCGAAAGAAGCACTTGTATCAGTCCCGGAATTAATCGGAGCGTTAGAGCGTGTATCAATCATGGTTAACGACAAAACAAGTATTGTAAAACTATATTTTTCACAAGGCAAGTTGAAACTCACAGCAGACACGCCGGATTCAGGTAAATCAGAAGACGAACTTGATATTGTTTATAATGCGGAAGATTTGGAAATAGCATTCAATTACAAATTCGTGCTGGAAGCTTTGAAAAACATGGATTGCGACAATGTAAAAATCGGCTTAAACACAGGATTATCAGCGACAGTTTTCCGTCCGGACTGCGAAGACGACTTTGTATGCTTGATTATGCCGGTGCAAATAAAACAATAACCCCAAAACAAATATTAATAATAAATCCTGTAAACACATGGTGCTGTTGCAGGATTTATTGCTATGATAAGAAAGAGGGTAAGCCCTGTATCATTAACTTATCTTAGCGGCACGAACTGTAAATTTGCTAACCGTTAAGAAAGGGGGTGATAATGTGGTTATAAATCAAATAGAACTAGCAATCATTTTTCTAATGATGCTAGCTCTAAAAAACAAATAACTTAGGGCTTTTAAAGAGAGGAGTGCAATCCTCTCGCCCTTTCTTTTATTATAAACTATTTTTCAAAAATTTCAACCCCTTTTGCAGAATTGTGGTACAATATTAAAAAAAGGGAAAATTATGAAAGAAAAAGCTTTATTTTATTTCAATAACGGTTACTCATGCTCTGAAAGTATTATAAAAGCGGCGATTGATGAAGGTTTATGCGATCCGATACTTTTGTCATGCGCAACTTCTTTTTCCGGTGGAATGAGCTTGGGGTGCGTTTGCGGAACCGTTGCTGCAGCACAAATCATATCAGGATTTCACTTTGGACGCGCTAATATAAACGGTAATGAAGTTTCAGCGCGCGAAAAGGCCGCTTTCATTGTCGAGGAATTTAAAAAGCGTAACAAAGTTACCTGCTGTAAAGTTTTATCCGGCGGGTTAAGCGGCGCTGACAGAAAACAACGATGCTCTAAATACGTTGCTGATGTGTGCGAAATCTTAGATGAAGTCCTTAAAGTAAAGGTTTAGAAAAGTGCAAAATATTATTGCAATATTCATTGGCGGCGGATGCGGAGCGGTTTGCCGTTTTATAACCGGAATTCTGGCTGTGAGATATTTGAGCGTTAATCTTCCTGTGGCAACTTTTGCCGTAAACTTTGTTGGAAGTTTTCTTCTTGGATTTCTCTATGCCTTTTTTATGGAAAGGCCTGAAATCAGTCCGGCTGTGAAATTCGCTCTTACAGCGGGTTTTTGTGGAGGTTTGACGACTTTCAGCACTTTCTCTTTGGAAGTTTTTGAAATGATTAAGAATGTACAAATTTTTCAAGCGTTTGCGTATGTTGTTTTAAGCCTGGCAATTTGCTTGAGTGCAGTATGGATAGGAGTGAATTGTGCCAAAATCTTTTAAATTTGATAAACTGAATTTTTTAACTGCCGGAATGCCGCTAACAACAGGAAAAGGCAGTTACACGCGGGCGCTGGAGATATTGAACGAAATGGACCTTGACGGAATGGAATTGGAATTCGTTCACGGCGTCAGGATGAGCGATGAGACAAGAAAACTTGTTAATGAGCAGGCTAAAACCCGTAACCTTGTGCTGTCAGCCCACGCGCCGTTTTACGTAAATCTCAATGCGCGCGAGAAAGAAAAAGTTGAAGCGAGCGCACTAAGAATAATTGAAACAGCCGCGGCTGCACGTGATACCGGGGCGTTCAGCATAACTTTTCACGCTGCGTATTACCTCGGAAACGACAAGGAAGCCGTTTATAATCAGGTTAAATCACAAATTCAATTTATTGTTGAAGCCCTTGAGCAGGATTTAAACGTCTGGATTAGGCCCGAAACTACCGGAAAAGGTACCCAGTGGGGCGATTTGGAGGAAGTTATCCGTCTTTCAAATGATTTTGAAAAGGTTTTGCCTTGTATAGATTTTTCGCATCTTCACGCGCGCTCTGTGGGCGAATACAACACTTATGATGAATTTTCATATATTTTGGAAAAGCTGGAAAAAGAAATCGGCCGGTATGCTTTAGATAATTTCCACGGGCACTTGGCCGGGATTGACTACGGCCCCAAAGGCGAAAGAAGCCATCTTGAACTTGAAAAGTCCGATATGAATTACAAAGATTTGCTGAAAGCACTTAAAAATTTTGAGGTAAAAGGCGCACTTGTGTGCGAAAGCCCAAACATTGAAGAAGATGCTAAGCTTTTAAAAGAATACTATCTTACGCTATAAGTTATCTATGGCTGAAAGGTAGGATTTTCATATTTAATTTTTGGACATCGTGCTGCTTGTCAGGAAGCTCATAGCATTTAATACAGCGTGCTTCATAGGTTTCGTCGCCGCCTATCATAATCAGCGGTGAATTCTTGTCTGCGGGTTTTCCGTCAATAAGCCTTTGGGTACGTGTAGCGTGCTCACAGCCGCACTTCATGCAAACAGCGTGAAGCTTATCCACAGTTGTTGCAAGGCACAAAAGCTGCGGCATTGAGCCGAAAGGTTCTGCCTTAAAATCAAGTTCCAAACCGGTTCCAATAACTTTTTTACCTTCGTCCATAAGTTTTGCAATAACTTTTGTAATATTGTTGTCAAAAAATTGTAATTCATCAATCGCAACGACTTCGTCGTCGGGCTTTACCAGGCTAAGGATTTGAATTGAGTGTTTAACTTTAATTGCATCGAGCCAGAGGCCGTTGCGGGATTCTATGTAATCGCCTTTTGCACGGGTATCGACGTCCGGTGAAATTACTTTTACTTTTTTCTTTGCGATAATGCAGCGTCTGATACGGCGCAATAATTCTTCCGTTTTTCCGCAGCTCATCGGACCCGTTATTAATTCAAAACTGTAGCCTTCCATTATTAAACTTTCCCCTGTTCAAAAAATATAATCTTCAACTGTTTTTATTATAATCCCCTGACAAATATTTTGAAAGTTAATATTTGTTAAATTTTAGTGAATTTTATAAATCGAAGATGAACTGAGTACTTTATCTTTTAACTTTTTCCAGCCTTTGCCGTAGAAGTATTTCAACTGTTCTGGGAATTGTTCTTCAATATCAATGAGGTACATGTCATGTACAATAAATTCCTTCATCAAAAAAACAATGTCTTTATTTTTTGTCCAAATTGAGGTTACGTATTCGTGTTTGACTGAATCTATTTTTCCAAAGAGGCCTTCGGCGTTGTCGGATGTGATGAAAACCATTCTTCCGCCTATACTGTGTTCGATTTCACGCGCGCCGGAGTGGTGGAAAAGTGTTGAAAAAATACAGTCAAATTCATCATATCCCACAATTTTTATGTCAACCCCGCGATGGTATGCTTCTAATAAATGGCTTTCAACATATTTGAAATCGGCAGACCAAATTTCAAGATAGATTTCTTTTCTGGCATTTTTAATTATTTCAATAAGCTTTTCACGGATAGCGCCTGTGCCGTTGACGGTGAAAATCGGCTCGGTGTAGTCGTCCTTTACGGAAGGAAGCTTTTTTTCTAAAAAATCGAGGGTGGATGTAATTTTTCTTTTGTATCGCTTTGTAAGCTCTTTTGGCTTGATGGGGGTGTAAGTTACGGGTTTTGTATTTGAACTCATTACGACAGAGGCGTTTTCAAGGGCTTTTAAGGTATCATAAGCACGCGACTGCGGAATGTCTGCAAGCTTGCTTATTTCATAACCCGTTGCAGGATATTTTTTCAAAAGCGCAAGGTAAACCTTTGCCTCATAACTGTTAAGGCCGATTTCTTTCAAACGTTCTATAATTTCATCCATAAATGAATTTTAGCAAATTGCGCAGGGTTGTGCAAGTTATTTTTTAAATATATTTTTAACCTTGCACCTGTTGCAGTCTTTTTGGTGAATTTCTTCGCTGTAAGCAGGCTGGCTTATTTTGCACCCAAAAGGTCTTAAATCACCTTGTTTTCTTCCGTACTTTTGTACTTTTTGATACTTTTTCAAATCATGCCGGCGAAGTGTTATAACCATATCATACTTTGTTTTTTGGTCGTGGTTAAGGATTTGTTCAAACTTTTTATCACACTTGTTGGCAATTTTTTTAATTTCTTTTTTTGTTTTTTCAACCTGGCGCTGTTTTAGCAGAATATCTTTTTTAGAACACTTGCCGTCTATCAATTCCTGTAGTTCTTTTTTTTGAATGCAGAGAGTGCCAATTAGAGGCTCTATCTGTTCGTAACGTTCTTTTTCCATTTCTTCAGCGCACTTGAGCTGTTTTGGGGTTAAATTCAGGGAATTATAAATAGTAATCCTGTCTTTTCTAATTTTGTCCATTAATATATATGCGTAGCTTTCTTTTTCTATTTTTATAACATCTCCCTCTTGCGTCTGCTCAACGCGGCAGGCTGCAAAGGTGCATTGTGCGCATAAAATTATACACAAGATTAAAAGAAATTTAGTCTTCATCTTCTCTCCCTCGTATCTGATAGAATTATTTTTACATATAAATTTTTAAAATACAAGAAATTTATATTTGTTGTAGACTGATTTTATGGACGAAATGAATTTGAGAAATTACGCATACTTAGGCGACGCTGTGTGGGAGCTGTTTATAAGAGAAATTACGGTAAACCTCACGGGCAATGCCAAAAAACTTCATGCAATTACCACAGCAAAGGTTAAGGGGGCATTTCAGGCGGAACTTTTGAAATCAATAGAGGATGAACTGACACCGGATGAAATAGAAATCGCACGCCGCGGCCGCAACCTTCCGATACCAATAGGCCGCAAATCCTGTCAAAATGAATATCGTCAGGCAACAGCTTTTGAAACCTTAATCGGTCTTTGGTACCTCAAAGACAAAAAACGCCTTGAGTATTTTTTGGATAGATTTAAACAAAATTTTGTATTTTAAATATAAAATCTTTTTTCATCCAAAGATGATTTTTCAAAATCTTTAACATTTTCATTTACAACAAACTGCAAAATAGGAATTTCCTTTCCGGATTTAGGCGGCTCAGGTTTTTTAAAATTCCTGATTTCTTCCAATTTTTTGTTCTGTTCTTCGATAATAATTTCGAGTTTTGTGTCATTTTCAAACTTTTCACTGAAGTGCTTGTTGTAAAAATTTTCCAAATCAGCGGAATAGCTTTTTAAAGTTTTGTTGTAATCCTGTTTGAATTTTTTGTAATTTTTATCTAAGTCTTCAATTTCGTAATCCGGAACGACAAAATCTTTAATAGCCTGGCGGATTTTGGCCTTGTGTTTATGATAAAAGTAAATGCTTTCTTCAAGCTTTTGCAGCTCTTTGGGGTTTACTGAACTTTGCTCTCCGCAAAGATACCTGTCGATATCTCCCGAAAGTTTTTCCGCTTCAACGTGCGGTATCAAATCATAAAGCTGTTTAGACTGGTTTATCATAAAAGAAGTATTTTCAAGCGGCGTGCCTTTAGTTACATCAATATGCGTAAATCTCATTCTCAGAAGGCTTTTTGTATTATGAGCGTAGTTGTCCAGCAGTTCCAGCCTTTTGATTTCCGGTGTCGGCTCGAAAACTTTGGACATTTCTTTGTATTCTTTTTCAAAGTTAAGTTTTTTAGACTTGCCGGCCAATGAGTTATACTCGCTTCTGTTTTTCTTAAATTGATTGTATAATTCAAGCCTTTTGTTTACTGTTTGGAAAATTTTGCCGTTTTCAGCGTTTTGTGGTGAATTTACAATGTTTTGAATTTTTGTATGATAATGTTCTCTAATCGCATTAATATCCATCATCATTTGATAGTTGAATTCTGCGTCCACAAAATCATCGTAACTTTCTTCCAAAAACGGATTAATAAGATACTCCTGCTTACCGCGCATAATGCCTTTTTCCGTATTACTGGCAAATGACGGGAAAAAACCGTCAGAAGAATTTTCTAAATTTGTTTTCTTTTGAATAGGGGTTGAATTGTATTTTGTATAAAAATTAATTGGCTGTATCGTTATTCTCATAAATTTTTTCAGAAGTATTCATGTTGTGTAACTCAATAAGGTTTTTGTCTTTGTCGAAAGTCATGCGTAAATCACCGTAATCGCTGTTTGAATTATCAGTGAATTTTAAAACTTGTTTTCCGTCAAATGAATAATCAACGGTTTTTGAAACTTCGTTTTTATCATTGAATTCGCAAATATACTCCAAAGACCCGTTGGCTCTGTAAGATGTTGTTTTTGTTTGTTTTTCTTGCTCAAAATCTCTTACAAAAACAGAGCCGTCTTCATCAAATGAAACTGATTGTAAAAGTTTTTCGCCGTTGAAAGTATTAATTTCTTCAACATTTTTGCCTGACAAGTCAATTTCATAAACTACTTTTTTATCGCCGTCTTTTACGGTAATGCTTTCTAAAGAGTTGTCAGAGCGGAATTTCTTTTCACCGTCGAGCTTGGAAACATCAGGTTTTTCAACTTTATTGGACGGTTTAAGAGAAATATTATCAGGAGTAATATTGTAAGGATTTTTCAAAGATTTGTTCTCAAGCAGAATGGTTTTTTGCGCCTTACCGTCTTTGAATGAAGTTCTTTTAAACGGCGGCAGATTTTCGTCTGTAAATTCAGCAATTTCTTCGACTTTTCCGTTTTCGTCCAGATAATATCTTTTCATTTCGCCGGAGTTGGTATCCTGAACGCTGACTTGCATAAGCTGGTCTTTTAAAAAGAAGTAATCATTAGAAATAATTTTGTTATCTTGAATCAATTTTGCGTCAGAAATTTTTCCGTCAAGAAAAGAGAATTTTCTATGAGGAGAACCGTTTTTGTCAAATTCAATAACGTAAGAATTCTGATTATTATTAAAGAAGCTGTCTTTGCGCAAAGGAAGCCCTGTGTTGTTGTCGCGTGTAATTATGGAAGCCGGCTTGCCTTTATAAAAATAATATTCTTTAGAGGTATCTTCGCCTTTAACGCGGATGGCTTGGAGTTTTCCTTCACTGTTTAGAATTCTGTCGCCGGAAAGGGTTTCAATCTCATCGCCTTTGAGCGTTGCAGGAGAAGGAATATCCTTGATTACAAACTCATCAACGGATGAATCGAGCGGCTTTGGCGCCTCCTTAACCATAGGAGCATTGTAAGCCGCAAGAGCTTCATTCCCGCTCATGTTAACGTTAGTGGTAAGATAAGGAGTATTCTGTTTAAATTTTTCTAAAAGATTGTCAGATGTAAAGTTAATGCTGTTTGTACTGTTAGAGCCGGAAAATCCAATTTTATTAATCATAAATTTCTCCTAAGATATAAATATTAAACCATCTAAATTAAGAAATTGACAAAAAAAAGCAAAAATGTAACGAAATATGAAAATAAAAAATAAAAAAAGGTCTTTACAAAAAAAAATCAGCATGTAAAATAAATATTGTGGCTAATAAAAGTCATTGGGAAACCTCAATTGCTCCAGCGAAGCCGGGAGGCAGAGCGAAGTAGAATTTAGACTCTACCAATTGAGATGACAACAAAATATTAACAAATCCGTGGGGGATTAGCTCAATTGGTAGAGCACCTGCTTTGCACGCAGGGGGTTAGGAGTTCGAGTCTCCTATTCTCCACCATTAAAAAAAGACACCTTGTATGGTGTCTTTTTTAATGTCTACATTTGATTGAAATTTATGGTCAAATTTCTCATACCAGAGCATTTCCTGTCAATTTCTTTTTTTTATACAGCTCTGTAATATCCTTTTACTTCTGTTCCGTCGCTTCGGGTGTAGGGGTTTACATAAATTGTTCCGCCTCTCTGGCTTGCTGTGTAAAGTGCGCTTTCGCTCGGAACGCCAATTGTTTGAAGCTGAGCCATTATTTCGGCTTCTTTTTCTGAATATTCTTCTCCACTCATTTGTGAGATGGCTTCTCTGGAAAATATTTTGCCGTTGCCGCTTACCGGGTTCAGGTAGCCGGAGTAATCCACTTCGGGTGCTTGGGGTTTTATCAGCCCGTCTTTTAATTGCTGTTCAATTATCGGGAGGTTCTTTTCAAACTCCTCGCTGCTCATTTCGCCGATTTCCTCTGGTGTGAAGATTGGATTACCTTGTTTGTCCACACGTAGTTCTACTCCCATTTTAAAAAGTTGATTTGTAGATTTATTGTCTGACCAATCAGGGAAGTTGCTTTCAGCAAAATTCTTAACTGCTGTAACTCTGTTATTCCAGCCTTGCAAATATCTTTGCTGACTTGGATTTAATTTGGCAAATTCGTCATATTTAGCACGTCTTAATTGTTCAAAAGTTTCAGGATTACCTTTACTTTGATCTAAAAAGGATTTTGCTCTTGATACTCCCATATTAACAGCCGTATCAAAAACATAAGAAGCAAGCTGTGGATTTTCAATCTTATCTGCACCGGATGCTTTAAAATAATTATTGTAGTAAATATCTCTGACCTCATCATCTGTAATATACTTTACACTCCGGGTTGGTAATCCTTTACTTCTTCTGTAACTATTATAAGTATTGTGAGTAATTCCTTTGTTAGTTTCACCGCCTAAGTCGTGCGGGTCATTTACATAACCGCCTTCACGTTGTAATACAAACTTCAACATTTTTTCAAAATCTTCATTGTTCATATAATATTCTCCTTGTTTAAATAAAATAAATTTGCAAACTAAAAGCCTGCAACAACAAGGCAAAATGAATTTAGGTTAGTCTTCTTTTAAAGTATTCAGGTATTCTCTTAAGTTTAAAGCTCTTTGTTTAACAATTTCTGTTCTCCAGCCTTCACGAATATTCAAATACATTGTTCCCTGTTTGTATGAAACCACAGAGTTTATTAGTTCATAATCTTTATTTTTGTAGTTATCCCAAGAGGTTTGAGAGAATTGTAATTTTTTATAATCTTCAGAACTTAAAAATTTTTTTAATTCGGCTAAGTTGTTTTGTATATCTTTTTCCCAAGACCGTTGAGCAATTTGGCTGCACCTGTTCATTTCATATGTGTCAGCAGTTTTTGAAATACAATCTCTTTCTGCTTCATCTATAGGGTCTAAAATTTCGGCTGTGTTTTCCTGATTATTTTGGATTAAAGATGGTTTGACAGTTTCTGTTGCAGTACATACGCTTATCACCATTATCGAAAGTAAAATTATAAAAAGACCTGTAAATAAATTTTTCATAAATTCATTTTACCTTAAAAAATAAGGAATATCCTGCTGTGCCCCAGTAAAACGTTGAATACACAAGTCCAATAATTTCTTTTGTTCCGTCGTCATTTAAGTCAACTGCTATCGCCCTTGCTGATTCCGGTTCTATTCCGGCTATTTCCTTTATTTCTGATGGCGTCTTGTTTTCTTTTTTTAATACATATTCATATAGGATTTTGCTTGACCGGGGGTCTGTTTTGTCTTCGTTAAAATTAAACTTTTTATATGTACAAAATGCATTGCATGACTGAACAAGAAGTAATGTTATCATGGATGTCAGAAATACTTTTTTTAACAATCTTTTTGACCTTATTTATTCTACTCATTTATTATAACATTTGGCTCATGGTTCTGTCAAATCGTTCTGATCGTTTGGGTATTTATGCGAAAAAGTTCGAGTTTCGTCCGCTTTGCCATGCGTAAGCGGACAAAATGGCACAGAAATGGCTAAAAACTAATTATAATCTTTAAGTTCCGAGTTCGAGCAGACCTGTTTTGAGAGTTTACTCTTTTTTTAGGCGAAACCTTGTAATACAGTTGCAGTGCACATTTACAGAGTTCGAGCAAATTTTCAACATATTCTGTACTTTTGTGTTACAATCGTCTTATGAATAGAAAACCTATTGTTGCTATAGTCGGACGACCTAATGTCGGCAAGTCTACTTTCGTTAACCGCCTCATCGGGGCGAGAAATTCCATTGTACACGATTTGCCGGGCGTTACCCGCGACAGAATTTATTTTGACGTTGAATGGCAGAACAAATCTTTCACCGTTATTGACACCGGCGGGATTATTCCCGGGGATGAAGATGAAATTATGCTTTCAATCTTTGATCAGGCGCGAATTGCCACTGAAGAAGCCGACAAAATAATCTTCCTCGTTGACGGCAAAGAAGGCATTAATCCTGTCGATGAGGATATTGCAAATATTTTAAGAAAATCAAAAAAACCGGTTATTCTTGCTGTTAACAAGCTCGATAATCCTTCGTCTTTTTTGATGGTAAACGATTTTTACTCACTCGCACTCGGCGAACCCATGGGGATTTCGGCGCTTCATGGAAGCGGCGGCGTGGGTGATCTTTTGGATGTTTTAACTGAAGACTTCCCGCAAGATATTGAAAATGTTGAGGATAACTCAATTAAAATCGCGATTGTAGGGCGCCCTAATGCCGGAAAATCTTCTATTGTAAACGCGCTTTTGAACGAAAACCGCGTAATTGTTTCTGACGTTTCCGGCACAACCCGCGACAGCATTGACAGTTATATCAAATATAAAGACCGTGATTTCGTAATCGTTGACACCGCCGGAATCAGAAAAAAAGCCCGCGTTGATTACGGAGTTGAAAAGTTCGCTGTTGACCGCGCTATCCGCTCGATTAGAGACTGCGACGTTGCTTTGCTCGTAATCGATGCCGCTGAAGGGATTTCTGATCAGGACAAAAAGATTGCCTCTATTATTCTCGATGCCGGTAAAGGCCTTGTTATCGCTGTTAACAAGTGGGATTTGATTGAAAATAAGCAGGCTAATACTTTGAGCAAATTTGACAAAAATCTTTCTAATGAAATTCCGTTTTTGGAATTCGCGCCAAAAATCTACATAAGCGCGCTTACAAAACAACGCCTGCCGCAGATTTTTGAAAAAGCCCAAGAGGTTTACGAACAATGGACAAAACGCGTTTCTACGGGGCTTTTGAATAAAGTTATAAAAGAAGCTTACTCACTTAATCCGCCAACATCGGTTAAAGGTAAAAGGTTAAAAATTCTTTATACAACACAATCCAACGCAAAACCACCTACATTTGTTTTGTTTGCAAACAACGCGGATTTGATGAAAGACCATTACAAACGCTATATTGAAAACAAGCTTCGTGAAGCTTTCGGATTTTTCGGCACGCCGATAAGGATTGCTGTGAGAGAGCGGTCAGAGAAAGATAAAAAATAAAACTCCGGAAATTAAATCCGGAGTTTTAAATTTAATTATTCATCTTCTTGTTTACGGATAAGCCCTGATGTGGCAGCGTACATTGCCGCCGTAACCTCTGATGTCGATGTGAAAGGCCCGTACATTTTGATGAATTTCGATGCGTCAAAAGTTCTCAAATACTCTTGTAATGCAGCTTTTGATTCTTCTGTGAGATTTCCTACAAACTGCAAGTTTTGAATGTAATTTGCGGCTTTTTCTTCAACATCGTCCTCGTCGTAATCCGATGTAGTTGAAATGTCGACTGTGTCTTTTTCTTCACGTTTTTTGGCTTTAACACTCTCTTCTTTTGATTTTTCTTCTTGTGCTTTTTTGGTTTCTTTTTGCTCGTCAGTTTCTTCGACTCCTGCGGCCGAAGCAAACGCGCTTGAGATTGAATTGATTTCCATATATCCGTCCTTTCTAAAAAATTTACACTAACTTTGACGGATATTTACTTTTCAAACTTTAGAAATTGTTAAAACATGTTAAAATCGTTTTTTACCGGAAATTACGCGCTCAATTCCGGCCAAATCCTTTATGATTTCAATTTCTTCAAAATCTTTTTGCATTAACTCTTTAACCTCTTGAGCCTGGCCGATACCAAGTTCAAACAAAAGAAAGCCTCCGTCATTTAAGATAGCAGGCGCGCCTTGCGTTATCTTTTCATAAAACTCAAGGCCTTTTTCGTCATTTGTGAAAAGCGCGATTTGCGGGTCAAACTCAACTTCCCTTTGAATACCTGTCCTTTGGCT
>USGC01000019.1 GCA_900554095.1 uncultured bacterium | reverse complement strand
CATAGCCTGATTGTAAGGTACCACATCATCAAAACAATGTCAATATAAAATAAGCAACCCCTTTATTTTTGGCTAAACTCCCTAAATAAAAAGCCCCTTATTTAAGGGGCTTTCGTTTAGTTTTTCTTTTCAAAATCGTGTTTTTCCTTGAGGAAGAACAAGACGCCGATTGGAATCGAAGCGGCATAACACAAAGTTGAAATTCCCAACGTCAGCCAAGGCTGGCTCATGACAAAACTGGCGAATAAAGCGACAATCAACATCATGGGGATAAACATATATGTCGGAACTTTCATCTTTTTGGTGGAGATTGTCGGTATCCGACTGACCATCAGGAACGAAACGACGCACATCAAAATGCTGCAAAACATATTGGAGCGAAAAACGGCATATTCCGGAAAGTCAAATGAAATCATAATCGGCATAATCGCCAAAGCAGCGGCAGCCGGAGCCGGAACGCCGACAAAGAAATGATGCCAATATTCCGGCTGAGGTTCATCGTCAAGCATGGTGTTAAAACGGGCCAGACGCATCGCCATACCGATAGAAAACAGCAGGCAGAAAAACCAGCCGAATTTCGGCAGATCAAACAATGTCCACTGATACATCAGAATAGCCGGAGCTACGCCGAAACTGACAAAGTCAGACAGGGAATCCAGCTCGGCACCGAATTTGGTAGAACCTTTCAGCATCCGGGCAACACGGCCGTCCAAGCCGTCAAACAGAGCTGCAAGAAAGATGCAGATAACCGCTTTAACCCAATCCTCCTGCACGGAATAGCGAATGGAAGTTACACCGGCACACAAAGCCAGCATGGTGACAATATTCGGAGCGATTTTGCGAAACGGCAAACGACCGCCGAACCCCGGTTTAGACGGCAGGGTTTTAGAAGATGTCTTTTCCATTATCTGACTACTCCCTTAACCTGTGCGGCATCGCTTTTCAAATGGGCAATAACGCTTTCACCGGCAACCATTGTCTGGCCGAGGCAGACCTGCGGCTCAACGCCCTCGGGAAGATAAACATCCAAACGGGAACCAAAACGAATCATCCCAAAGCGTTCACCGGCTTTATACTCCTGCCCTTCCGTCGCTTCACATAAAATGCGGCGGGCCACTAATCCGGCAATCTGAACAAAGGCAATGTCTTTGCCGCTTTTAGTCTTCATCGCCAGCAGCTGGCGCTCGTTATCCTTGCTTGCTTTATCCAGCGTGGCGTTAAAAAACTTTCCGGGAACATATACGGCTTTGGTAATTTTTCCTTCAGCCGGCGCCCGGTTGACGTGAACGTTAAAGACGCTCATAAACACGCTGACGCGGGTAAACTTCTGGTCACCGAGACCAAGTTCTTCCGGAGCCTTGACCTTGGTAATCATCTGCACAATACCGTCCGCGGGAGAAACAACGACATCGCTGATTTCCGGCGTAACGCGTTCGGGGTCGCGGAAGAAATAAAAGCACCAGATTGTTAAAGCAATACCTATCCAGCCTAAGGGTTCCCACATCATTGCCAACAATGCGGTAACGGCAGCAAAAATGCCTACAAACTTCCATCCCTCGTTGTGGATATTGGGAAGAATGTATCTACGCCATGAGATATCTATGGTTTTCATGTATTATAGTCCTTTAAAGGGCCTGCCGATATGCAGCGGTGCCGTGACGCTGTCAACTGCCGCAGCGCCGAATACCGACAGGCAATTAATATTTAAATGTAATTTTTCCAATTACAACAGTCAGGTAAGCATATTTTTTGCAAACAGGCAAGTTTTATCTATCGGACTTCCCCAACAGAAAGGCGGCTGAAAAAAATCGAAATTAGATATTGCAATTATGCAAAATTATTAGTATAAACTTTGCAGATGATGCGCTTGTGGCGGAACAGGTAGACGCTGCAGACTTAAAATCTGTTGTCCGCAAGGACGTGCCGGTTCGATTCCGGCCTAGCGCACCAAGTTTTTTGCTTGAATATCAAGCACTTAATTTAAGAGCCAAGGCTATGATGCTAAGGCTCTTTATTTTTGAGAATTATTGAAAAACAAATGCTTACAGTTTTGCTTTCATAAAAACAGTTACGGGAGAGCAAAATGTTTGAAAAGTGTATGGCAAACTGTATGGCAAATAAAATTTATATCCAGTTGCGAAACAAAATTTTCTATTATAGAGTTGAATTGCCAAGAGTTAATAACAAGAGAAGATACAAAATTATCTCTCTTCATACTCAGGATTACTATGAAGCCAAGGAAAGAATAAAGCAAATGGTTGCGTTGGAAGAACAATTTGTCAGATTACAAAGATTATTCAGTAACTTAATCTTTGAAAAGGTCGACAATTCCGATATTGTGACGATTGTTTCGCCTTTTGATAAAAGAAGACTGTCTAAACGCAACGATGTTAAAAATGTTACGGAACTTTATTCTTTATATTGCAGTATGGCACAAGATATTAAAAATCTGACGGAAGAAAAACAAGCCTTAATTAAAAAGATTGAAAGCCTAGAGAGCACTATTAAAGAATTTATCGGTCCGTTGAATACAATGATGGCCGAATTTAACAAAGCTACACCAGTCAATCCGATACAAGAAACCACAAGCTACACCATTGCAAAAGTCTTAGAGTCTATGTTGTTATTAAAGCAAGCAACTAACAGTCCCGTTTATCAAAATCGAAAAAAGCAGACTATTGTTAATTTACTGACTAATGCCGGACTTTCGCTTGATGATGACTATCTAAACTTCCATAATGTCAAAATGATTGAAACAATATCCAAAAACATCATCAATGATACTTCAATCAAAAACGATGTTAAAAAGATGAAAATTCGTTATATTAAAGAATTGGCTACTTGCGGTAATAACATCAATCCTGACTTATATAAAGTAAATGTCCTTAACAATTTTCCGCAGATTGAAAACACCAAAAGAATTGATAAAAATCCGCATTTGCCATACAGAAAAGAACAATTACTTGAGATGTTCAATCCGAAACACACTTATTTTAAAGAAAATCCGGACGCATTTTGGGCTTGTATGATTGCTTTGTTTACCGGCGCCAGAATAAATGCTGCAATTACGCTTCAATATAAAGACATTTTGGTTAAAGACGGAATTGCTTGTATCCAGTTTCGGTCAGATCACAAAATTAAGCAGCTTAAAAATGATGCTTCCGAACGCTTGGTGCCTATTCATCAACAGTTGCTTGACCTTGGATTTGTTGACTATGTTAATAAACAAAAAGCAAAATCAAAAGCAGAAGATACTGATTTTATTATAAAGAAGTGCCAGACTAAAAGCGGAGAATACAACAACAAGTTTTTTACGCGTGAATTGTCTCCGTTTTTTATGGATATTAAAGTTAAAAAAGGAAACAACGACGGTTATGATTTCCATTCTTTCAGGAAAAATCTTAGTATCGCTTTACAAGATGCCGGTGTCGGTGCGACTTATATCAATGACATAATCGGTTGGGAAGGCAAAACAACAATGGAACAGTCTTATTCCAACCATACATTAACGCAAATCAACGATGAGATGAAAAAATTCAGTTACGACTTCCTTCAACCGCACTTTGAAAAATGGAAAAAAATCATTAAGGCATAATTTTTTAATTAACAGCCTCAATCAAGCAGAGACAACGATTTAATTTCTTGTCTCTTTTTTTGTGCCGAATATAAAGAGCTGAATCATAAGGTCCGTTTTTCCTACTCTGATTTTCAAAATAATTACTTTTTATCGCTTGTCTTACAGTTTTTCAACTAAAAGGAGCGGATATTTACAAATATCCTAAAAATACCTCTCACAAAAATGCAAAAAAGTTTCATGGAATTTCAATCAGTTATCGTTTTATTCAAAATTTTTTTCAAAAATGCCTGATTTTTTTTAGTTCGAATATATAAGCAAGTTTTTTTGCCCGAGTGGAAAAACACTCAACATTTAATTATAGAGGTAATTACCTTGAAGAAATCAAAAAATCTTACAGGTCTAGGCTCATTGTCGAAGCCTGTACATTACAATACTCCGTGGCTGCCTAAAGACTATTGGCAACAATGGACTAAATTTTCAAACTTAAAACCTGTTTTTTATACATCGTTGTTTCAAAACGTCGGGATTGGCGAATATTATTTGCGTAATTGCTTAGGGTTAATCGGAGCTGTTGGCAACGAAATTATCCAGAAACGAGCAGACTGGGCAAAAGAAATATATCCTGATTGCGAAATTGTCTGTGGCGACATCTGGGATAAGGCGATTTTTGATAAACTTGTCAGGCTCCATAAAGAAAAAGGGTGTACCGGTGTTCAGGCCAGCCCCGCTTGTCAGAGTTATACATTAAGTAACTCGCATCGTAACCCGTCAGACAAACGAGGTCATCTGTTTGAACCAATGCTTAATTTTATTAAAGCTGTTGACGCCGAATGGGTTTTAATCGAAAACGTCCCTCAAATGTTGACTGTCAAACTGGATGATGGGCGAATTGTTGGTGAGCACATTGTTAAAACACTTAAAAGCTGGGGCTATTATGTGAATTACGGTGTGCAAAGTGCGGCTGGCTTCTTTACACCACAAGACCGCAAACGAGCCATCATCTTGGCTCATAAAAAAGCACCGTGGCTGTTATCCGAACCTCACGATGAAAAAATCACCCTACGTGTTGCTATTGGTAACTTGCCATCTCTTGAAGCCGGAATGGACAGCGGAATAAAATGGCATTATGCTCCATATTGGGCTCCGGCTCAGATTGAAGTCATGAAACACACGCCTACAGGATGCTCTGCCCACGACAATCTGATATGGAAACCGGTAAACGTTGATGGTTCGCCCAGCAAAGCCAAGTTTCATTGCAGCTTTCAAAGGAAACTATGGGATGCCCCTTGCAATACTGTTTTGCAGGATTCCAAAGGCGTTTCAGGGTTCAGAAATGTCCACCCTGGACGGCTGCTACCTAACGGAACATACAGCGATGCCAGATGTTTAACCATCCTTGAATTGCTCAGAGTGACGGGGCTTCCTGATGACTACCCGATTCCTGATTGGGCTAGCGACAAACTAATTCGTGATGTTATCGGCGAATGCTTTGCACCACTTCATGTCTTGGAAATTCTGAAGAACCTTCCGAGATAACGCAAAATCCTTGATTTTGGCGTCGGTATTACCACAGTACCGGCGCTTTTTTATCGGCTGATATAATGTAGAACAGCATTTTCTTGTGGTATTATCAGCCAAATAAACTTTATTTCATGTTTTCCGAAGTTTTTTCTTTTAATGTCATTCCGACCGGTTTGGTTAAGATGCACGAGTTCTTATAATATAACCGTACAGGACCCTGAGCTGTGTATCCTACCTGGAGCAACTATCTTCCGGCCTCCTCCCTGCCGCACATATCCCCGACCCAGAGTAAAAAATTTTTTAATGAACAATTTTACAAAGGCCTTTACGCGCGAGACAAAAATATAAATAACTTTTTTCACTACGCTTGGAATTTTAAGAAAAAACGCATTTTAAAAATTCTCGCACAAGTTTTTATGAAAAAACGCAATTCTATTATATTGTATCTGGAAACCTGAAAAGACGAGTGCCGAAAGCGTTAAATGCCGTCATTTTTACTATTTTATATAGTCAGGGATACGAGGAAACGAAAAACGGGTCCTTTGTTATTATTATACTTAAATCTTTATAAAAACAAATACAACTAAACATTGTTAAACAATAAACTTATAAACAACAATATTAACTTCTAACTTCAAAGTTAAAGAGAGAATTTTATGAAAACAATAAAACTTTACTATGAACATATATCCCAAACTATCAACGATTCAAAAATAACGATAAGCAATAGAATAATACGTTTGCGTCCCATTCTAACTTATTCATTACTTTATCTTATAAGCCGATTTATTGTATCGCAGATAAGATAAACTTTACGATTCAAATAGTTAAAATCCTATTCTATCCCCAAATGATTGAAAAATGCCAAAACAGCTTCAAAACACACACATGAATCAGCCTAAATCATTCCGTGATAAACGATTTAGCCCTGACCTAAGCAATCCTATACTAAATAAATATTTCAACACCGACAGTCAAAAAATGGATTCTTTTGTAAAATCGTTATTTTGTTATAAAAGTCGTTTAAAAGCAGATAATGTAAGAAAAATATTAAACGAGTGGATAGGTAAAGAATATAAGCCGACACACCTTTTTACGATACAGCTTCCTGAAAATTGGAAATCAAATAATGCTGATAATTCCAGAAGTCATTTGCGTATGATTATGAAAATTTTTGAAAAAAGTTTATTGGGTAAACATTGGAACAAACATCATTTGCCTTTTATTGTATTTTCAGAAAACGGGACATCTGACGACTGGCATTATCATATTTTATTAAACCAAGGCAAATTTACAGAACAAGAATTACAAAATGCCATTTTAAAAACAAATATAAAGTTGGGATTACCTGGTTATTGTTTAGAACTTGATTTGATAGAAAAGCATTTAGATAAAGTAGAAAAGTATTGCACCAAAGAAATTAAAATTTATTGGAATGGCAAATTTGACAGCGACAGGATCATATTTTCTGAATGTCTTTTTGGTTTATAACGGCTTTTTCAAGGTATAAAAAACTGCTTTGGTTGTGCCGTGTTTAATTAAATATCCTTTTTTTATTAACGACTGCACGGATTTTTTTACGGTTTCCATATTCTTGCCCAATTCATCCGTAATTTTAGTAACCGTCCATTCCGGTTGTTTGGCAAATAATTCCAAAATATTTTTAGCTGTTCCAGACAGTTTTTCACTTTCTTGTGCCTGAACATGACTGATTTTTTCTTCCAACAACCTTTTTTGTTTTTGCAAAGACGTGATAAAAAATGTCAGCCATGGTTCGTAATTAACTTTTTCTGACCAGATAGATTTTTGCGTTCCTCTTAAAGCACGATAGTAACCTTCTTTGCTGACTTCAACAATTGATTCCATAGACGCATACGGCATATAACTGTACCCATATTTTAACATAAGCAACGCTGTTAAGGCTCTGGACATTCTTCCGTTTCCATCGGTAAAAGGATGGATAGCCAAAAAGTGAACAATAAATATACCAATTACAATAATCGGATGAAAATAACCGTCTTTAAAGTTATCATTGGCCCATTCAACCAGTTCTCTCATCAATCTGGGCGTATCAAAAGGTGTTGCTGTTTCAAAAATAGAGCCGATTTCGTGACCGTCTGCATCAAAAGCCGCAACACGATTACTATCTTTTTTGTAATCTCCGCGATGGCGTTCATCTTTGGAAGAGTAACGCAGCAAAATCTGGTGAAGTTGTTTGATGTAGTTTTCAGAGAGCGGAATATCCTGATAATTATCAAAAATCGTATTGATTAAATCGGCATATCCGGCTACTTCCTCTTCGTCACGGGATTTGAAAGATTTTTTATTTATCGCGCTAAACAACTCTTCAATCTCGTTATCGCTCATCTTATTGCCTTCAATACGATTAGACGAACCGACAGACTCAATCGTTGCGATACGTTTCATAACTTTAAGCTGTTCCCGACCGATACTGCTGAAACCTCCTTGCCAAATCCCGTTAAAGTGGTCGATTTCAGCAATTTTAGTCAGCATTTCCGGTGTTATTTTAATATCTTTTATATTGGGCATAGGCACTCCGCATTACCGATTAAAGAGAAACTATTACCTAATATTACCTGATATTTTTTTTAATGTAAATATATTTTTACCTGATATTACCTAATAATGAGTTTTTTACCGAATAAATTTGAAACTAACTAACTTTTTTACCAAAGATACCTCCCATTTCTCCATAAACAGCCCAGAAACAAGCGAATTAGATAAAATAAGTAAAACATAAGCCCGACCTGAAATCAATCAAACCGGGCTAAATTATAAACTTTATCTATGGAACAGTTAATAAAAGTTGTTTAATACTCGCTTGCCAGCATAACGGTCATAACACGATTTGTTAAATTTGGATTGGCAGGATCCTCTGATAAGTATTGATAACTCTTGTCATAGTAATCGATTTTCCAGAAGATTTTTTCACCTTTATAATCAAAACTGCCAAAATCGTGTTCATTATAAGGATCGTTAGCTTCGGTAAAATGATTAAACTGTCTGACTTCTGATAAGATTTTTGCAATATCATCTTGTGATTTAGCATTTATACCAGCAGTTAGCATTACTCTTCCACCAGTAAGATGTTTACGAAGATTGTCATTTAAGGTTTTAATATCTGTCATAACACACCTCTTAAGCCAATTTTTCAGAAGCAAGAAACATTTTGAAACGTCTCAAAGCCTGTCTGACTGATGTATGACTTCTTTTACCATAGCTTGATTTTTCACCGGTTATTTCATATTGAGGCAGGATAGAAGCGATATTTTCAACCAGATGGGCAAGCGTAAACTGTTCGTTTCTGCAAAGTCTTTCAATTCTGCCCATATAATCTGCTGCGGTGGTTGGTTTATAATTGTTTTGCAAAAGCCAGTTTTCAAAATTCTTCAACATAACACTATCTCCTTACTTAATTAAAACCGGTTCAGTACAAACGGCAATCATTGTTCGGTGCAATCTTTGACACTCAGCCAGACAATCGCTGAAATATTGATACGGAGTTGGGAGAATTGTGTTATTTAATTTTACATACCACATAACTTTTTCCTTTCATAAATAGTCGTTTTGCTCATTAACTATTTACATCATGCGGTGTATTTTCTAATTCGGGAGCCCCTAAAACACTAGTTGCCAACGACATTTTGCTACGATTTGGATGGGATTGCTTTTTTATGAAAAAAATAACAAACGACCTTGTTTCTTTATAAAGTTTTGCTAAAATAAGGCTATAATTAGACTTTTGGTGTTATTAAAAAATGGAAACATACCGTATACATGGTGATAATATTGTTGAATGTGAACGAATTGTAGATTTTATTTTACAAAATGTCTGTGTTATAAAATGTTCGCGTTCTTTTGTATCCCCATCATGTCCTCAAATTGAAGTTACCTTTTCTTACTTATCCAATAAATACGAATGGAACATTGAACTTTTTCCTGGTTTTTGTAAAAACAACAGAAAAAGATGGTCTTCGGATATTTTTGATGCATTACGAGCCTGTGGAGGTTTTTTGAATGAAACCCCAGATGCTATTGTAACTAAAGTAAATCAGGGACAAGAAAAAATACTTTATGCAATTGAATTTTGTAGTGCATTACAAGCTGGAAATCAGGCTTGGCAAAGAAGTGGTAGAGCATATTCTGTAGGAAGAACAAGCTGTCCATACTTATATATAGTTGATTTTGTAAAATATGAACTAGATACTGAAACAAGAGTAAGAAAAAATTTACGTTTTCCTAATCCAGCTGTGCCATACAGCTTTATAAATTTTTCAAAAAATCATAACTTTTTTACTGTGCAGGCATACATAAAATCTGAAGAATTTCAGCCCAATCAAGATCCAGCCTTAAAAAATTTTGATACTTCAATTTTCTCAGAAAATGATATCGGTAATTTTATGTTAAATAAGATGATTGGTCTTGACTCTAAAACAATTGAGAACGTTTTGTTGAACAAAAATATGAAAATGGTTACATTTTTATCTCAAAAAATGTCTTCCACACAATTAAATTCAAAAGATTGGTTTAATATATATAACAATTCTATACCAATAGAAGAATATTCAAAAAAAGTTAACAACCTCAAATTTAAAAAAATAATTGCTGAAAAATCAACACATGGAAAAGTGTCTAGATTTTCGGAAATCGTAAGAGAATTAAGTATTGGAATAATATCAGAAGATTTACCTTTTGGTATTATTCCAGCAAATAGGAGAAATATATTTGCAGACCAAATCATTGAAACATATAGATTGGATAAAAGTATTGCTAAAACGTTAATTAATGATAAAAAAGATTTAATGATATGTATGATAAAAGGATTTAAACCACGGGGTGATGATAATAGACCAGATAGAGGTATTTTACCATTAATAACTATGCTTACGAACGAAAATGTTGATATTTTTACGTTTTTATATGGTCCAATTATTTCTAAACACTATAAGCTTTTGAATAATGATCCTATAAATTTGTCTAACATTAATGGGTTATGGAAATCTTTACTTTCTTTAACAAATTATTTGTTAATTGATTCTGTAATTTTAGGAGACGATAGCAAAATAGCTGAACAATTTTTTGATAATTGTGAGATAAAAAAACATTTTCTTGAAAAACAGACGACTGGCTCTTTCGTAATTCCAGCAATAAACATATATCCAAATAGCTATCATGAAGATGATGTCGATACTCTAATACATTCAATATTTAAATATTTTATGAAAGATATTTGTTTTGAAGGATTATGCAATCCTCCAGGAGGTGATTGGAGTGGAATATCTGTTATATATCAAGGCACTCTTTATAAATGGCTATCTCTCCCAAGAGTAAGTGAAACAGGAAAAAGACCCGATCATATTTTGGAACTATTTATTGGAGAAAAACCTCTTTTGCTTTCAATTGAATCAAAAGAAAATAAATCTGACTTAGAATATGATGTAGGTAATGGCTTAAAAAATTATATTGAATACTTAATGGGCTTTACTCCAAGCGTAGTATTATGTGATGATAAATGGAAAATATGTGATACAGAAGTATATTATTCTGATTTTAATATTATTTCTGTTGGTGCTTATATAAATAAGAAAAATAGCAAAGAACAAACTAGAGACATTAGTAATTGCGATATATTGTTTGAATTCTCAATCAACACACCAATATCATTTTGGGAGCTAGATATAATAGCAAGAAGTTCTTTAGGAAAAGAAATTTCACCAATTCTTAAACAATTAATATCTCAAAACGTTCCAAATTATATAGTCAGAATAAAAGATTAAACTTCAAAATTTAGATAAAGAGTTTCAAAGACATCCGTATTTTGCTTCTCCATAACTTTTTTAAAAGATGATAGCCCAGATTTGATTAAAATACGCTTTTTATAAAGCTCTTGAGGTAAGTCTATTATATAATTTTCATCACCTCGTTTACCATCAAATGATAATGCAAATTTAATTTCTCTTCTATTTAGGTCATCTAAAAAAAGAAAAAACTCTTCAAAATTAATTGTTTTATTTGAATAATATCTTCCTTTCGTGTGAAAATAAGGTGGATCTAAATACAAAAAGTCATTTTTTTGAGCTGTCTGCGTTGTTTCTTTATAATCACCCGTAACAAAATTTATTTTTTGGATTCTTTCTGACCAATCATAAATAATCTTTTCAATCCTACTAGGATTTATCCCTTTTCTTGTGTAATGCATAGAATTATTGAATTCTCCCTTCTGATTAAAACGAATCAATCCATTAACACACGTTCTTGATAAAAAGAATAAATCTTCAGGTCGATAATATAAATTGAAACATTTTCTTGTTTCCAGAAAAACCTCAACGCCGTCCTTCTGTAATTTATTCCACCTGCTAGTATAATAATCAATCAGATATTTAGGATTATTTCTAATTAATAACCACAAATCTATAAGAGGTTTGCAGATATCTCCACAAATACCACTATCGGGATTTACTGAATACATAACCGATCCGCCCCCTAAAAATGGTTCATAATATGTGTTAAAGAGAGGAACACACTTCAAAATATCTTTTACTTGAGAACGCTTGCTACCACTCCATTTTATTACGGGTTGAAAACTGTTTATCATGCTATGTTCTTTTCTGAAAAATCTAAAATTGTCTGTAATGTATAGTTATCAATGATAGCATGTTCTAGACGTTCTTTTGCAATATCGCAAAATGACTTTTCTAATTCAAAGCCAATAAAATTTCTATTTGTTTCTTTTGCTGCTAAACATTCACTTCCGACTCCGCCAAAAGGTACAAAACAGAGATCATCTTCCTTTGATGATAAACGAATAATACGTTTCAGAAGTGCTAACGGCTTCTGAGTTGGATGTTTTCCAAATTGAAGTTCTCTAGGTTCTTTGTTGTTAGGTATGTCCCAAACAGTTCTCATTTGTTTATTTGGAAATTTTAATGTATCATTTTTAAAATATGAACTTTTAGCGTATTCATAATCAAAGTAATACTGTCTTTGCCCCTTACCTTTATTGCACCATAAAATAGTTTCATGACTAGCTGTTAATCTTCGACCAGCTAGATTTGGAAATGCATTACGTTTATACCAAATTACTTCATTAATTATTTCTATGCCTAAACATTGACAGATAAAGTTTACCACACCAATATTGTGATAGGTTCCAAAAATCCACATAGATCCTGTCGGTTTTAATATTCTTTGTGCTTCAGATAACCAATTCAAAGAAAAAGAAAAATAATCGGATAATGTCATATTATCCCAATTTTCCATAACCTTTTTCCATTTACCTCCCATTCCAATAGCTTTTATTTCTTCACTACAGCTGATAGAATTTCCTTTTGACAAATTATACGGAGGGTCTGCTAAAATTAAATCGACACTATTGTCTGGCATCTTTTGCATACCTTTTATACAATCTTCATTAAAAAATACATTTATCGGTATCATTGATTCATCCTTTTCAATACTTAAGCTATCGTATTAAAATTTTAAAGTAAATGTTTTTGTAATATTATACATCCCTTCTCTTTTGTAAAACAAAACATCAAATGTATTAATATTTTAATGAAAATTGTTTTTTCTGGATGTATTGAGGTTGTATTCGTTTTGATTTCTTAGACAACAACCATAAATATATGCTAAGATATAAGCTTACTTCAATAATATATTACGTATACGAGCCTTGATTTCATCTAAAACTGTAGTTAATACTCTTTTAGCTTCATCTGATATTAAAGCGGTATGCATAACAGCATCTCTAGTAGGTTTATATATCTTAGCCTTATGAGATAGTTGGTATAATTCACTGCCTTTATCTACCATATTAGCTAAATTATCCATATCTAGATAATTTTTATCATCATCTTTTTTCCTAATAGTAATACTTAATCCTGCCTTATCTTTATTATTTTTTTCTCTTTTTCTATATTCGTTAATACTTGCAAGAGCTTCTTTAGTTAAAGGTTTCTTCTTATAATCAATAAATTTTCGAATCAGATTTTCTGAAATAAAACACTCCGAATAAGATGGAAAATTAAATTGAGCTTCTTTTTCTAAATCATCTAACCAAGATGAAACTTCATCTTTAATTGACGAGGTTTTATCTTTATACTCTTTTGATGTTTCATTATATAATTCACGAGCTCGTCTCTCTTTTTTAGTTATTTTTGACGTATTATCAGGATCTCCGTCTTCCCTTTTTTCTACGCGAAATTCATCCCATTGATTCATAATGACATGTAATAGAGACTTAAATTTTTTCAAAAATTCTTGAAACTTAGGATCTTCTGCCTTTATGCTCTCTCGACTACTTGTAAATCTATCTTCTCCTTCATCCAAGGCATTGTAGTTAATTTGTCCATATAAATAACTTTCGGGAACACGTCTGGTCCTTATATGCTTCAATATATCTTTTTCTCTTAACCGACCATTTACAAACAAATCTACTGTAACAGTATCATCAGTGTCTTTTATTTTCAGATCCGCGGGTTTTTCAACAGAAATTACAAAACCATTAATTTCATCGCCATTATCCATTTTAAATGATAATTCAGAAACTTGCCCTTTATCTTTAGATTTCGCAATCTCTTTCACTTTTTCCAAATAAGTATCTTTCGGGGTTGAGTTTATATCCCATACAAATTGCGTTTTACTAATAAGATCGCTAAGATCCTCATTTGAAATAATTTTTCCATTTACATATATGTTAAAATTACTGTCTAATATTGAAAAACGAAAATATAAGGCTATAATTTTTCTCAAGTATTCTATATTATGCGTAATTCCCTGTTTCATATTTTCAAAATATATATACGTTCCTTGTTTTTTCTCAAATGAAACGGTTAGCATTTCCATTGCTGGAATTTCAGATAAGCTATATTGATCATTATCCTCACTAATTGCGGCATCTAACTGTGCATTATCTATAATGCCTCCAATAGCATTTGTTTGTAAGGTCTTAGAAACTACATGTATTCGGTCGGCACACGACAAAAGAGCAAGCTTACCTATACCTTTTCTACCAATAAACGGACGTTTTAGTTGTGATTTGCAACACCCATTTTTTCTTTTAGAATAGCCGACCTTCAAAAATTTACCTTGAAAATCCTCAGCAGTCATACCAATGCCATCATCTTGTATTGAAAAATAATTTTTATCTTTATCTATTGTAATGAATACATTTTGAGCATCTGCATCCCACGAATTAGATATAGCTTCGCCTAAAACTGTAGCAAAATTTCGATATAAATTCCGTCCTAAATGATTAAGAACACTTAAGGATATATTAAAAGAAAACTCATTGCTCTTGCTCATATCCATAATCCTTTAAATGTTGCTTAATAGATAGTCCAATTATTTTTCCTAAATCTACAGGCACGGCATTACCTATATGACGACTTATTGTGCCTATTGACATATTTTCAACATTTTGAAAAAATTTATAATCTTCTGGAAATGTTTGTAACAAAGCACCTTCTCTTAAAGACAAAGCTCTATCCTGCTCAGGATGTCCAAACCGTCCGGTACCCAATGAATAAAATTGTGTTGTCATTGTTGGTGATGGTTCATCCCATTTCATCCGCCCATATACACTACTATACGATTTTCCACTTTCCTTTTGATGGCATTTTAATATCAAAGAGTTATCCCAATCTCTCCATGTCCCACCGGGTTTTGACTGCCTAATTCTCTTTAAATTTATATCTGTTAATCCTGCACATCGATGGAGTGGATCTTGTTTATCTATCCCGCCATTATCCAATTTAGGAAGCTTTCCTATTACATCCCGAACAGTTCTTTTTTCACCTAAACAATTTGGTGGTAAAAGATGAATAACTCCAAGTTTTGATGCCAACAGAACTAAACGCCTCCTTTTTTGAGGAAGACCATATTTACTGCAATCAACAATCTGGTAATCTACTTCATACCCCAATTTATCCAAACACGATTTAAATTCTTGAAATATATCAAATTTTATTAACTCAGGAACATTTTCCATAGATACTATATCTGGCTTAACACTTTGTATATGCTTTGCAAATGAATTTAATAAAGTCCATTTTTTATCATATATACGATCTTTATATTTATTTGTTTGTTTAGAAAAAGTTTGACAAGGAGCACATCCTACCAAAATTTTAATTTTGGCATTATTAAAAAGATTATCAATTTTTTCCGATGGATACTCTGAAACATCGGCACAAATAAATTTTGTATTATTGTTTTCTGTATATGCAAATTCACAAGTTGAATCATTATCAAGACCTGCCACGACATTAAGTCCCGACTTTTTCAAACCACAAGTCAGACCGCCAACGCCACAAAACAGGTCAACTACCGCCGATTGCATAACAACTCCTTTTAATTCTTTATAATAAATAAAAAGATGAAATTCCAGTACAAAATTGATTCTATAATTTAATATACTTAATATTAATTAAATATTCTGCATTTTTTACCGATTTTTAGCAAAAAAATCGCGTACTTTTGGTGTTTTTCAGTTTAAAATGACAAATAAGTGAATGTGTATAGCAAACTGTAAAGCATTTAGCGAAAGTCATTTTTAATTTTTATGGAAAATCAATAGCTTACCAAAATCGGTCAGTTTCCGGCCTAGCGCACCATATATTTCGCCCCTTTGAGGGCGATTTTTGTTATATAAAACCAAGCCTTTGAGCCAGTCCGATTTTTGTGGTTTTGGAAATGGTAATTTTTGCACTATAACTTGGAAAATAAAGGTAAATGTATCAATTTGCCTGAAAGAAAACTTCCTTAATTGACGATTTTATAAATTTGTGAAAATATCTCTGTATACTTATATGCCAAGGGTATTCTCACATGAAATCTAAAGTTAAATCTTTATTGTTTTGGGCGTCCTTTTTTTCTTACTCATTTGTTTAATGTTCTGGGGGAAATTTGTTTTAATCGTTAATGATGTACTTACCAGCGAATACTATTTTGACGTAATCTTCAATATTTTTTGTGTTATCGGATATTTATAGTTGTATATGTAATTTTTGCAGTTCTTATTTTCGCAAATAAATTTCCTGAAAAAATAAAGAAATTTGAAAAAATCAAATATTTGACATTAATGATTATTTTGTTACTGGGTGAAATTATATATATTGGCTCTGTTATGTATGATTTTAATTAGATACTCACAAACAAGCTCGGATATTTCCAGCTAAATTTTTAAAATCCTCATAAAACTTAGTCCAACACCACAGCAATATGCACCAGATTTTAAAGAGCTTTTTTGTTTTTTGCAGTTTTCCTTTCCGTTAAGATGGCAAACGCACCATGGTTTTGGCATTTAACGAATTTGAATGCCCTTTTGATAATTGCTTTGCAAGGTGAATTTGTTGTCGGAAGTATCGTAGATATAGAGATTATCAACCAGTGTTTTATATTGTTCCAGATAGGTTTTGACCAATTCGTTGCGTTTGACAATCATTTCCCGGGAGGTATGGCGCCGGGTGATTTTTTCCCGCAGTTCGGCACGGCGGCAGGCAATATCGAGATTGCAGAGGATAAAGTACATTTCGGTTGCGTAGCCTTTTTTCTTCAGATTTTTAATCAGTTCGATATGCGGATTGTTTACGCCGCTGTGTTCCAGCCAGATATCGGCCTTTTTTTCAACCGCGCGGCGCAGCGCTTCATAACCGATAATCCGAGCCGGCATTTCC